>JAQWRY010000085.1 GCA_029243485.1 Candidatus Binatia bacterium
GTCCAACCACGATATGTTGCGGAGGTCATCCGAGACTCCTTGAGCACAGAGGCATGGGCACGAAACTACTTCTCTCAACGCATCCCTTGTCGGTCGAGCAGCTAGCCGATCGGCTATTCTCCGTCAACTGTCGACCCGTCACGACTCGGATTCGAGGTGGGCCGCGAGTTCAGTCTGGTGGCCTGCGGCCTCGCGGCCGAGGCGCGAGCAGATCACCTTGCCCGAGCCCGTCCGCGGCTGTCCCTCGGCCGGGTCGGCGAGAGACTCAGGAGGGCCTCCGTGCACTACAAGCCTGAGGACATTCCGATCTTGACCCCCGACTACGGCAACGGCTGCATGCGATCGGTCAAGGCCGGCAACATGGAGCTCGGCGCCACTTGGGTGAAGAGTGCCGTGGACACGACTCCCTACTACAAGGGGCTGCCCGACGACGCCTGCCCTTGCGAACACTACGGCTACGTCATCTCCGGAAGCTTCCGCATCCACTACCTCGACGGCAGCGAAGAGCACGTCAAAGCCGGCGAACTCTACTACATTCCGAAAGGTCACCATTTCATCTACGACGAGGCTTGCCATCATCTGGAGATCAACCCACACGAGGATCTCCAGCGGCTGATGCAGCACTTCAACGCTCAGCTCAGCCAGCAAGGTGACACGACGCCGCAGGAGCCGAAGCCGTGACACAGCGCCCTCGAGGGCTAGACGAGCTTGCCAGACTGGGTTGCCGATGACCGTAGTGCTGATCAGCGGCGGCGTGGCGGTGCTCGTCATCGGCTTCGTGAGTCTCGTCGTACTCCTCTACCAGGGACGCCGGACGCCCCATGGGCGACCGCAGTTCGTCGCGCTGGGAAGCTCGTTTGCCGCCGGGATCGGGCTCGGGCCACGGGTACCGCGTAGTCCGCATGCGTGTATGCAGAGCATCAACGGCTATCCCCAGCAGCTCGCGCGCCTGTTGGGGCTGTCTCTCGTCGACGTGAGTTGCTCGGGCGCAGCCGCGAAGCATGTCCTGCACGGCGCACAGTATTTCCAGAGGCCCCAGCTCGACGCCCTCGAAGCGAGTACGGAACTCGTCACCCTGACGATTGGGGGAAACGACGTCCGCTACGTCGGTGATCTGTCGATGCTGGCCGCGCGGCGCGAGCGATCCTTGAGCGGATGGTTGCTCGGCAAGTTCTGGAACGGGCCGAAGCCCGTCGAGGAACGGGACTTCTCCAGACTCCAGGCGGACATCCGAAGCATCCTGAACGAAATCCAGCAGCGCTCCCCGCGCGCCCGCATCGTCGTTGCCACGTACCCGACGATCGTTCCGGCGCAAGAGGTTTGCCCGAAGCTTGGTCTGACGGAAGAGGAGGCAGCGCTCATGCGCGACGTGGGTCTTCAGCTGGCCGAGACGACCCGGGCCGCCGCACGTGAGGCCGGCGCCCTCGTCCTCGACCTGGAACGGTTGTCGGCTCCGCATCACGCCTGCGCTGCCCGTCCTTGGGTGAATGGCTGGAAGCAGGCCGCGGGCACGCAGTTTCACCCGACGATGGACGGGGCGAAGGCCACCGCAGAAGAGATCGCGCGAATCCTGGGGAGCTCGACGGACGCCGATCCGGTGGCTTTCGAGAAGGACGTAAAGTGAGCAGTATCAAAGCTGGGGTGGGTCGACGTCCGTTCGAACACTCGGACCCACACGCAACGCGGGAGCTACCGACGACGGGTGGCTAACGACCTTTGGAGGATGACGATGACGGACCTTGCAACGCTCGCGACCCCCTTGCGCAGAGATCTTCCGATGCCAATCGACCGAGTCGTGCATCGAGAGGGATTGCAGCTTCCGCCCGGAACGGTAGTCGTTTCCGCCGACAGTCACTGGGAAATCGCCGAAGACATTTTCGTCGAGCGCCTTCCCGCCAAGTTTCGCGACATGGCGCCGCGCATCTGGACGGACAACGTCGTGCAGTTCGGCTTCTCTGACGGCAAGGGTAACGTCATCGACCCCATGACCAGCGAGATGAAAAAAATCTGGGAGCGAAGCACGGAGGTCGAGGGCATTCATGACCTGAACCTCCGCATCCGGGACATGGACGCAGAAGGGATCGCGAAAGAGATCAACTTCCCGAGTTTCGGGTTGGGGTTCTCCGCACTGCCCGACCTCGAGCTCCGTGAAGCCATCTTCCGGGTCTACGATGAAGCACTGGCCGAGATGCAGGCAACGGCGGCCGGCCGCTCCTACGGCGTCGCCGTCATCTCGAACTGGTGGGATGCCACGCAGGCACGGAGCGCGGTGCAGCACATCGTCGATCTCGGCTTCAAAGCGATGATCCTGCCGGTCCGGGCTGGTCTACACGCGGACGGAAAGCCCGTCGTCTATTCCGAGCCGGAACTAGACCCGCTCTGGGAAGCGATCGAGGCGTCCGGCCTTCCCCTCTGCTTCCACATCGGCGAAGGGGCGAGGTTCAGCGGCCGCGGCGGCTGGGGCATCGCGGCGATGACTTCCTTCTCACCATTCGTGCCCGTCCTCGCCCAACTGATCTTCGGCGGCATCCTCGAGCGGTTTCCCAAGCTCAAGATCGTCTTCGCCGAGGGCGGAATCGGATGGGTTCCGGCCGCACTTCAAGACGCGGAGTTGGTTTTCGACAGCTTCACGGGACTGCACAACTACTTCCCGAAGCTCCGCCCGACGGAGTATTGGTCGCGGAACTGCCATGCAACGTTCCAGAACGACGCGCTCGGCCTGAGACTGCTCGACCACATTGGAGTCGACAACGTCATGTGGGCCGTGGACTATCCGCACGCCGAAGGAAGTTGGGGCATGAGCGAAGCTTCGATGAGGACGGTTCTGGACAGCGTTCCGCCGGACGCGGCACGAAAGATCCTCGGCGGAAACGCACTCCGCGTCTTCAACCTGTGAGCCGCGGACGAAGCGCGGCAGAAGAGTATCCGCGGTGCGCGGCGTCTGTCCGAGGTCAGGTGGACGTGGTCTCGTCCACGATCTTCTGGAAGTCATCAACCTCCGGCCCTCGGGTCTGGCCACCTGCGGCCAGAAAGCGACGGATCGGCTCGACATGCTGCCCGGCGGCCATCAGCCGAGCCAGGGCTTGCGTCTCCGCGAGGATGGCGTCCTCGATCGGCCCAAGCGCGACATCGACGACGCGCTTGATCTCGGTGATCGATGCCGCGGGCATGCGTGCGATCCGCCGGGCCAACCGGTCCGCTTCGTCGTCGAGGCCATGGGGCGGCACGACGGCTTGCAGCCACCCAACCGCGAGTGCCTCCTCCGCGTCCATGTCTCGACCGGTGAGGAGCAGTTCCAACGCCCGCGCCCGCCCGAGCGCCTTGGCCCATCGAACCGTGCCTCCACCGCCGGGAAGCAGGCCCAGCGCCACCTCGGGTTGACCCACGACGGCGCGTGTCGACCCGATCCGCATGTCCATCGCGTACAACAGCTCGCAAGCGCCGCCGCGCGCCGCGCCATCGAGCACGCCGATCGTCGCACACGACAAGCGGCGAAGCCGCTCGAACAAGGCGACTCCGCCGTTGGGCTCGGCTGGTCGTTCGGTCGAGGGCTGCATCTGGAGCAACGCCTGTGCGTCTGCGTGCATGAGGAAGAAGTCCGGATTAGCGCTGCGGAACACGGCCACGCGGAGATCGGCTTCGCCCTCGAGTCGATCGAGGAGCCCGAACAACTCGATGAACAGCTCGACGTTGAGCAGCGGGAGAGGAGTGACGTCGATCGTCACCTGAGCGATGCCGTCGACGATCTCTGTTCGAACCAAGCTCACAACTTCGATCTCCCTTCGGCCCCGAGGCTCGAGTCGCTTCGCTCCCCAGGCCGTTACGCCCCCGCACACCGCGCCGTGGGCTTGCCAACGTATCAACGCTGCGTTCTAAGTGGCAAGCCAAGGGTTCGTCATGATCTGCGGATCGGCGTCGGTCGTCGACTTCGAGAAAACAGATCCCAAATCGTTCAACCAGATGGCCGCTTCCACGGTCGCGCCCGCAGCGGGCGCGACCGACTCGTAGGCGATCCACGGGCAGACGCCGTCGTCGCACAACAGGAGGATTCCAACCGATGCTGAAGCCCGACGACCTCGACGCCTCGTGGTTCCAGACGGCCCTCACCCCCCAGTATTCCGGCGTCCGTGTCTCCGGCGCGGAGATCACCAAAGTCGACGAGTGGACGAATACGCACGTTCGAATGAAGCTCTCGTTTGACGAGGCCGCCGGCGCCCCGGAGCGCGTGTTCGTCAAGTTGCCGCCCCGGAACGTCAGCAAGGCGAGGGCGATGGGTTCGGCCCGTATGGGCGCCCTCGAGGCCCGCTTCTACCAGCGGCTGGCGCCGGTCATCGATCTCCGCGTCCCGACCCCCCACGCCGCAATCATCGAGGAAGACGGAGGGTTCGCCATCGTCATCGAGGACCTCCGGGACAGCGGATGCGTCCCCTACAACGCAATCGGCGTCTCCCCCGACGCCGCCGCAGGAGCCCTCGAGGACCTCGCGAAGATGCACGTCCGGTACGAGGATCCAGGGCAACGCACCGGGAATGAAGTTTCCTGGATCGCGGCACCAGCGCCCCGTCGGGCCCCGGACCCACAACGGCCGGAGAAGCCCAACGTCGGCCAGATCCTGCTGCGACGAGGCATCGACCAAGCGCGCGACCAGCTCAACGACGCCTACGTCACGGTCGCAGAGTTCTGGATCGACCATGTGGCCGAACTTCAGGCCCTGTGGTGGGACGCACCGCACACCGTCATCCAGGGCGACGCGCACCCCGGGAACCTCTTCGACGATCACGGACGCGTAGGCTTCCTCGACTGGGGGATCATCTCGCTCGGCGACCCGATGCGCGACGCCTCCTACTTCATCTGCCTCGCACTCGATACCGAGGTGCGCCGCGCACACCAGCGGGAACTCCTGCGCCACTACCTCGACGTCCGCCGCTCGCTCGGTGGACGAGAGATCGGATGGGACGACGCGTGGAACCGCCACCGAATTCACGCGGCCTATACCGTGCCGGCCAGTTGCCAGGCGCTGGCCGTACCCGAGGACGCCACACCGAACGCCAAGAAGTTCTCCGCCTTGTTCCTTCAGCGGGCCGTGGCCGCCGTCGAGGACCTCGATGCCCCGAACGCCATCGGGGCCTTCCCGCCCTGACACGCGCAAAACCCGAGCGAGAAGCGGCTCTGCCATCATCGGAACGAATCCGTTCTGATCCGGGGCCCGGCCCAGGCACTGCTCGGGACGTTACGGCGCCGGACAGATGCCTAGAACGACGTTGGGCTCGAGGGACAGCCCGCGGACCACCACCATGATGTTCGGCTCGAGAGCGACGACGCCGCCTCACTGCGTGCCCGATACGACCTCTGCCAACCGGGCGGCGTCAACCGGCAAGAGGTAGCCCGCGGCCTGGGCATCTGCGGCAGCTTGACGCCATTTCCGGACGAACTCGTCCTGTGTTGGGTACAACGCTGTGAGTCGTTCCTGCGTGAGCGGTACCGTCTGTCCGAAGAAAACGCAGAATCCCGCCGCGTCGGCGGCGGGGAGACCGGACAGCGTCGCGACCGGTGCGTCGACTGCGGGCGTTCGCACGCCTCCCTTCACGTTGCCATTTTCGTCGATCCCGAAGGACGGTGGTGTCGTCGTCGAGTCCACCTCGAGGCGCGGCATCGAGCCTGGTTGTTCGCCCGTTTCGACCCATTCGATGAGGGTGTGAAGCGCCGCCAGCATCACGTAGTGCTGCTGGCCGGCGTTGAGGCCAGGGGGACATTCCAAGGTGAGCGGCGACCCGCCGAGGTCGACCGTGAAGCCGGTGCTGGGCGACGTCATCGACGAGAACTGCGCGACATCTGATTCAATCGTGCCGGTGTCGTCGCCGGCCTGCTGGGCGACGTAGATGTCGACGTGTGCGGTGCCAGCGACCTCCCAGAGTCGATGGGAAGGGTTATCAGGTTGCCTGGCGGGCAAGAACCCGCTGATACCCAACACGTCGGTCTCGGTCTGGAGTGTGAGAACGGGCACCGTCAAGTCGTCACGGATGAACACCGTCTCTGGCGCCGGCACATCGGCCTCCGGTGCCACGGACACGGCTGGACTCCCACCCCCACGGCTGTGGATCAGGTACCCGTCATAGACGTTCACGAGCGGCGCCAACGCGTTGACGTACGTGGTCAATCGGCCAGCTGACTGCGACTCTCCGTCGGCAATCAACGATCTCACTTGGAGGCCGGGCAAGAGCGTGGCGGACCATTCGCGAACCGCCATGCCGGCCTGCGAGTACATGTCGTAGGAGTAGCTGTCACCAGGGTGCCCGAGGGACCCGTAGCGCGCCGGGTCCGATTCCAGCAGCTGATTCACACCGACCGCTTGCGCCGAGACGCCGACGTAGGCGTGACCTTCACGAATGATCTCCCTGTGCGTGTACAACCAGTCGACAGCCTGGTCGAGGCCCGACGTTACGTTGAACCACTCGACGATGACCGTGCCGCTAAAGTCATTCCGATCCACCGGCTGCACGACGACGAGACGGGTCTTGTACGGGGCGGTCGCGTCCGGCACGACTGACCACTTCCCGTCCGAACCGAGCGGCCTCGACGACGAGTACGACGACGCCGCCCCCGAGATGAAGAACTCCGAGATCGAATAGCCGACCGAAGCCAGCGGATAGTTCCCGAACATCTGCACCGGGTTGGGCTCCGGGAGGGCATCGCTGAGATCCGGAACAGCCGCCGATGGCTCGGGCTGTACGGGTGACAGCGTGGCATCGGAGCATGCACTGATTCCCGCGACGAGCACACACGCGGCGGCCATGGCCGCCCAGCCGATCTTGTTCATGACGCACCTTTCTTCGTTGCACCGCCCACGGATCTACCGGCAACGCCCTCCTGCATGCATTGTCTCGACATGAGATGTCAAACGACGGCCCCAGTTCACCCCGCTTCCGCTTCGTTGTTCGCCGTCAATCGACGAATCGTCGCGGAGCGAGGCCAAACGCCACCTTCTGAGAGCGCCGCGGTGTTCGACAAACGGGACGCCCGATCCGCCGCCATTCTGGACCCACGAGAGTGTCGACGACTTCTCCTCCCCGAGTCTCAACGTGATGTGCCCCGGTTTTCACGGAGTCGGATTTCTGGAATCTAGAGCTGCTGTCGGAGGAGGACAGCATGGGAAGAAAGGGCTACCCAGCCGAGTTTCGGCGACGGGTATTGAAGCTTGTCGAAGCCGGGAGACGCATTGCGGAGGTCGCAACGGATCTCGGTATCAGCCAGCAAACGATCTACGACTGGCGTCACCAGGATCGGATCGACAAGGGCTTGGAGTCGGGCATCTCGTCAGCTGCACAGGTCGAGCTCGCCGCGGCTCAAAGGCCCGTGCACGAGCTAGAGAACGAGCTCCAGGTCCATCGGCGGGCCACGGAACTCCTGAAGGGTGACACCCGCCCAAACGTCGGTACGCGGCGATCCAAGTGATCGCCGCGGAAGGGCTATCGGTGCAACTCTCCTGCCGAGTACTCGGCGTCTCTCAATCGGGCTACTACGAGTGGCGAGACCGACCGCCGTCGGCACGTACGATTCGCCACGTGTGGTTGACCGACATCATCCGGCAGATCCACGTGGACTCGCGCGAAGTGTACGGAGCCCGCGGCGTTCATGCCGAGCTTACACTAGGCCGCGGCGTCGCCGTCGGCATCCGGGCAGTCGAGCTTCTCATGCATCGGGCCGGAATCCAGGGCTTGGTCGGCCGCCCTCGCTACCGCCACGTTTCGAATATGGCTACCGCTGAAGACCTCGTTGATCGCGACTTTCAGCGTACAGAGCCAGACCAGCTGTGGGTGACCGACATCACCGAGCACCCGACACGCGAGGGCAAGGTCTATTGCGCCGTCGTCTTGGACGCCTTCTCTCGGCGCGTCGTGGGCTGGTCGATCGATGCATCACAGACTGCGGCGCTCGTGACCAACGCGCTCGGCATGGCGATCGACCAACGCTCGCCGGACGGCGACACCGTGATCCACTCGGATCACGGCACGCAATTCACTTCGTGGGCCTTCACGCAGCGCGCCCTCGACTCTGGTCTCGTGCCTTCGATGGGATCGGTCGGCGATTGCTTCGACAACGCCGTGATCGAGTCGTTTTGGGGGCGGGTGCAGGTCGAGCTACTGAATCGAAAGAAGTGGCGAACTCGAGTCGAGCTAGCGAACGCCATCTTCGAATACCTAGAGATGTTCCACAATCGGCAGCGGCGTCACTCGGCGCTTGGAATGCTCACGCCTGTCGAGTTTGAGGCTCGGCACAGAACGAGAACGGCAGCATGAATCCAGTTTTCGAACTCCGGAGAACCTCATGGGCTCCGGAGAACCCGGAGCGATTCATGCCGAGCCGAGACTGCCCCGAGCGGACCCAGCCATCCTTCCCCTGCTCGCTCGCCTCGTGCCGACCTCGCGTAGTGCAACGCTTCTCGTCCAGCCCGAAACCATCCTCCGATGCCACCGGCGCGGCTTCCGACTGCTCTGGAAGCGCAGCTCCAACCCCACGCAAACAGAGCCGCGAATCTCTGCCGAGACGATCACCCTCATCGAGAAGACGGCGGCGACCAATCGCCTCTGGGGAGCCGAGAGGATTCGCGGTGAACTGCCGAAACTCGACATCAGACTCGCAAAGCGCACGATCCAGAACTACCTGCGGCGGATCCAGAGACCTCGCCCACCCAGCCACCGCTCATCCACGTTCCTTCCCAACCATGCCCGCGAAACCTGGGCCTACGACTTCTTGCTCGGGAACTCGATCGTCACGCCCCAGGACCCATCGGCGGCCGATGGACCGATCCGGCGTCGCGAGCGCGGAGGCGGGATCCTGAACCACTACTACAGAGATGCGGCGTAGGCCCCGGCCGAGTTCCCGGACACGACGCGGCCGAGGAGTAGCAACCCCTCAGGAGGCCTCAACGGTTTCGGGACGATCGAGTTCTCGGAAGCCACAGCCGTGCGACGACGAAGCAGCGGATCACGGGCCGCCGAATACATACCCAACTGCTCGAACAAGTTCGTGATTCAAGTCTCCGGACGGTCCTGCGTTCGTCGCGCCGGGCGGCCGCCTCTCCGTGAGGTCAGCGCCGCGATGTTCCCTGCGTGCAGCTCTGGCCACGAGCACCAACGCCCGGCGAGGTCGGCGAGCGATGCCGCGCTCGGCAGGAAGCCCAGCGGGCCTTCGTAGGCCTCGGCCTGGACGACGACCCAGCCGACGAGTTCGTTGCCGGCGACGACCGGCAGCACGGCGATCACGACGCGACCGCCCTACGCTGCGCGCGCACCTTCTTGCGTGGCCCGGTCGGGTGATACTCGCCGTTCGCCTTCCGAGTCTCGATCCTTGCCCGTCGCGCAGCCATCGCGCGCTGGTGCCCTCCCCCGCCGAACCATCGAATCACGTCTGACAGCCGGTGCCGGCGCGACCTCCCCTGCCCGACCGTCGGCAAGTCCCGCGCGTACTGACGCCAGAGCGTGATCGTCGCCGCGCTCATCCCCATCGCCTCGGCGAGCCCGGCTGGGTTCAGCAGCGGCTCGATAACCTTGACCTTCGATTTCATTCGCAGACCCTCCCTCGAGATCTCCATTGTACAAATGAGTATCCATGTATAGTATGCTTTGACATGACTACGCAACCAGGCTTGAAGACGCCCCAGAGTTCGGGCACCTTCCGCGCGCATGCTGAGCCCCAATCAGGCGACGCTCGATTTCCTGGCGAAGCTGGCAGCGACCGACTCCCTAGATGCGCTGAGCCCGGCCGAGAACCTGCTGCTGCGCGAAGACGCGGCGAAGGTCTCGTCGGAGTTTGGGACGGTGTCGAAACGTCGACAGACCGAGATCCTCGGCGAGCTACAGATCGACTGCCGCGACGTGATCGCCGGGCTCCTCGCCGGGGAGAACGTGAGCCTCACGCACCGCGACCTGAAGCTCGCCACGCCTCGCACTGGCCTCATCTCCCGCCTGAGGCACCTTGGCGACGACGGGTATTTGCACCCCTCTCCGACCGCGAGTCGCGGCGTCAAGGGCGCCCAGGGGCTCTGGGAGGCCTTCTGGCAGGCCGTCGACACATCGCAACGCTTCCCGTTCGCGCTGTGCCCGCGGGACAAGCGCATCTTCGCGCCTCGGTCCTCGCGACAGCGCTTCTGCTCTCCGAGCTGCGCGCAGGCGTACAGCCACGACAGCAGACGCGAGGAGCGGCTCGAGTCGATGCGCGAGTATTCGCGCAAGCGACGGGCGAAGAAGAAGCCGATGCGGTAGCGCCATCGCCGCCGCTCTCGGCCAGGAGGGCGGTTACATGAGGCGAAAGTACGGGATGGGCGGCGTCTACCAGCGCGGTGCCGTCTGGTGGTTCTACTGGAGCGACAACGGCCGGCAGCGCTTCGAGTCGAGCAGGTCGAGCAGCAAGCCTGCGGCGATGGCGATGCTCGCCGAGCGGCAGAGCCAGGTGAAGACCGGCCGGCACCTCGAGCACGCCGACCGCGTGACGCTCGGGGCTCTACTCGACGGCGCGCTCGAAGACTACGAGACCAACGAGCGCCGCTCGATGCGAAAGGCCCGGACGAACGCAGCCATCCTGCGGGCCTACTTCGGCGACGTGCCGGCGCAGGCAATCAGCTCGGCCGACGTCCGGCGGTTCTCGAAGCAAGAGCGCACTCGAGACCTGCCGGCCGGCAGCTATCGGTCGAACGCCACGATCAACGCGAGGCTTCGCCTGCTGAAGAAGGCACTCCGCCTGGGCGTCCGCGACCGGAGAATCGCCCATCACACGAGCGTCCCGCTCCTACGCGAGCCGGCGCCGCGCAAAGGCTTCGTGCATGACGAGACCTACGACCGTCTCATGGCCGCCCTACCCGAGCACCTCCGGCCCGTCGTCGCGATCGCCTACGAGACGGGATGGCGGCGAGGCGTCATTCTCGACCGGACGTTCGACCACTTCGACCTACACCGCGGGAAGAACGGCGCGCTCCGACTCGAGCCGGGCGAAGGCAAGACCGGCGAGCCCGTAGACTTCCCGGTCTCGGCGGAGCTCTCCGCCATGCTGAAGGAGCAGATCCGCCACGCACCGACCGGCTGTCGGTGGCTGTGCTATCGGCCCGACGGTCGGAAGGTCCGCGACTTCCGCGGCGCGTGGGCGACGGCGTGCCAGACGGCCGGCGTGCCCGGGCTCATGTTCCACTCGCTCCGACGCTCAGCAGCTCGGAATCTCGACAACGCCGGAGTCCCGCAGCCTGTCGCGCAGGAGGCGATGGGCATGCGGACCGACTCCGTGTGGCGACGCTACCGCATCGTCTCCGACCGCGACCGCACGGCGATGGCGGACGCGCTCGATGCCCGGAATCGCAAACGGCATGGCACCGACGCCGAGGCTAGAGCACTACAGGAAGCATTACAATCGGTGGAATCTCCGGCGACCGACGAGCCCTCCGACGGCGAGGCGATCCACTGAACGGGTCGCGTCTACCCGCGCGAACCCGGTCTGCCGGTATGCACGGGGCGACAGCGAATCGTGGATACCGCCGGAGCTTTTAAGTCCCCTGCGTCTGCCTATTTCGCCACCCCGGCTGCAAACCCCCTAGCATGTGCGGCGTTCCGGGGGCGCGGCCGCGTATCTCTACCTACCCCCCGTTCCCTGGATCTGCGACTAACAGGCACCCGTGAGATTCCTGATCACACTCGCCCTACTCGCCTGTACGACCCTCGCGGTGGCAAGCCCCGTGGACCGCCCCAACATCGTCCTCATCATCGGGGACGACTTGGGCTGGCCTTACTACGGCTTCGCCGACAGCCCGCAAGAACTCGGGACGACGTCCGGTCCGACTCCGGTTCACGATATCGTGTCGACACCGAACCTCGACGCGCTCGCGGCGGGCGGAGCGCTGTTTCGAAACGGCTATACGACCGCCTCGGTTTGCCAGCCCTCGCTGCGAACGTTGCTCTCGGCTGCCGGGTTGTACCCAAGCGAATGGGCGACGCGGCGCGCGGCATTGGTAGCGACCGGCATCGGCCCGATTCCGTACCGAGGAGAGGTCCCGTACTACCGAACGGTTCCCCGCGAGTTGCAGCGCTACGGCTACCGCTCCTGGGAAGGTGGGAAGCTGTGGGAGGGGAACTTCGAAGACGCCGGGTTTACGCACGGCCTCGCAGTCAATCGGCACCCTACCCTGTTCGGGATCGATGGCGTCAACTTTGGGCGTGACGACTGGGACACCGCAACCTGCGGCTCGACCGGGGACACGACGCCCTGCCCTGCGTTGGAGCCCCTTCGAGACTTCCTCGAGGAGGCCGGCACGGACCCCTTCTTCCTGTGGTTCGCGCCCCTGCTCCCCCACGCACCGGAAAACGCGCCTCAGATCTACCAGAACGAGCTCGCGGCACTTGGCCTGTTGCCCTACGAGGTCAGGTATCTCGCGAACGTTCGCTGGCTGGATGAACTCGTGGGTGAACTCATCCTCGAACTCGAAGCACGTTCGCTCCGCGATGATACGGTCATCATCTACCTCTCCGACAACGGATGGGGACTCGGATTCCAGTTCGTGGGAAGTACAGGCCGAGGCAAGGGAACGCCCTACGACCTTGGCTCGCGCACGCCGTTCATCTTCTCGTGGCCGGGTCACATCGCTCCCGCGGAGTACCCGGATCTGGTTCTCGCGAGCGACATCCCCGCTACCATCTTGTCTTTCGCCAACGCGGCACGGCAGCCTTCCGAAGCCGCCGGCATCGATCTCCGTGCCCGCACCCTCGGTGGAGCCCCGATCGGACGGACGGAGATCATCCAGCACTACGGCGGCGACGACACCGTGCTCGCTCCGCCCTGGCGCTACATCCGCCACGACAACGGAACGGAGGAGCTGTACGAGATCGGGATCGACCCGTTCGAGTACAACGACGTCGCCAGTGATCACCCGAGCATCGTCGCGACGCACCGTGCCACCGCCGACGATCACCTGGCTGCGCTCTACATCCCGCCGGCGCGCACGGAGATCGTCGGACGCGTAACGGCCGCCGGCACCCCCATCGCGGGAGGCCAGCTCCGCTTCGGGTCGCAGACCGTGAGCACCGACACGAACGGCTATTTCGTGATCGGGCCGCTCGAGCCCGGCGTCGACCGACTTCGTCGGAATCGCCGCATGGGCAAGCTCTCCTGGGAACAGGACGCCTTGTTCGCCTCCCTCCCGTTCGGCGGCGGCGGCCTGTATCTGCCGATCGAGGCGCGTGCCGCCGGCAACCAGCTCACCGAAGCGTCTGGACGCGTACGAGGCATCGTGACCGACAGTGTCACGAGCGCCCCGCTCCCCGGTGTCGCGATCAAGCTAAAGGGCTCGCCGACCTCGCTGCGGACAATCTCGGGCCCCGCAGGAGAGTACCTCTTCGAGGGCCTACCGCCGCGGCTCTACAAGCTCGCTGCAAAGCGCAAAGGCTACCGCGTCGCGAAGGTCAGCGACATCGAGGTCCTACCCGGCGACGAGTTGGTCACGCTCCCGGTCGCGCTCGAGCCGAAGTAGCGCCTAGGAGGAGGAATCGTCGTCGAGCGGTATCAGGCGGACTCCGCCCTTACCGTTGCCCGTGATGCCAAGCCGTCCGGCAAGGAGATCGAGTAACGGGCGACCGGCGATCTCGTGGCGCCAGCCCGAAGCGAGCTTGCCCGAGGTGCGGCCCGCGGCCAGCGAGTGCACGTCGAACCGGCTGCCGAGCATCGACGGTTCGATGCCGCGGTCTTCAGAGATACGCGCAATCAAAGCTTGCCCGAGTGCGATCGTCGGACCGAGATCCTCCAGGGGCGGCTCACCCTTGGTCGGCAACCGGAGCTGATCCTTGTTCAGTGCTTCACCGCGCTCGACGGCCGCAAGGATCTCCTGCTCCGCTCCGCCCTTCAGAGCGCGACCGTCGAGGCCACGGATGCGACTCAGGTCTTCGCGGGAACGCGGGCCGCGCTGGACAATCGATGAGAGTGCGAGTTCCGCGAGGACAAAACGGGGAGGGATGTCACGCTTTGCCGCGAGCCGTTCGCGCCATCCCGCGACTTCCTGGGCGACGCCGCGGGTCGAGCCGCGGAAGCTGCGACTACCTTTGATCTTCCACCACGCGGCGTCCGGATCCGGCGGTCCGAGGGGACGCGTGCGCACCCGCTCGCACTCTTCCTCGATCCAATCGAGCGTGCCTGCTTTGTGCGCCTTCTCCTTGAGCTGCTCGGTCATCCCCAGGAGATACACGACGTCGGAGGCCGCGTATGCGATCTGTCCCTTGTCGAGCGGCCGACGGGTCCAATCCGTGAGGCGGTCGCCCTTGGGCAGACGGTCACCGACGAGCGCACCGACGAGTTTCGCGAGAGACGCGAACCCGAGGCCGCAGAACGCCGCCGCAATCTGCGTGTCGAACATGCGCGCCGGGATCGTGCTGCAGACGTGATCGAGAACTTCGAGGTCCTGCTCGGCGGCGTGAACGATCGCCAGGCCCGGTCCTTCGAGGACACGCTTGATCGGGGTGATATCGACCGCGAGCGGATCGACCACCGCGACGCCCTCATCCCACGAGAGCTGGATTAGCGCCAGGTGCGGATAGTAGCTGCGTTCACGATGAAACTCCGTATCGAAGCCGTAGATCGGCTTCGTCTCGAGGAGTTCGACCAACGAGGCGAACTCGTCGTCGGTATCGATCCACTGCGGTTCAACCGTCGTTGCAGCCATGTCAGGTCCAACTCCTAGCGGCGCGACGCCGGTGACGCGAGATCGGAAGGAGAAACGGGGGAAAGGCGGCGGCCAGATTTGAACTGGCGAATAAAGGTTTTGCAGACCTTCCCCTTAACCACTTGGGTACGCCGCCAAAGCCCGTTTCTGGCCGCGTGAGCTACCACAGCCCCCGGAGTCACGCCAGTCAGACTCAGGATCCTAGTTCGGGCGGCGCCGAGACGGTGCGCCCTTTTTCCGGGCATCCTGGAGGTGGGAGCGAGCAACCGCCGCCCATTCGCTGCCGGGCTCGAGCTCCAGGAACCTCTGCCAGTGCTGCAGTGCCATCGCCCAGCTTCCCAGCTTCTCGGCGACGAGCGCGAGGTTGAAGTGAGCGTCCGCGTAGCCGGGCCAGAGCACGATGGCCCGCCGGTACGCACGCATCGCGCCCAGGAGGTCGCCGGTCTCGTCACAAGCGTTGCCCAGGTTGAAGTGCGTCCGCGGGTTGTCGGCGTCGGCGATGGTTCCTCGCGTGTACACCTCGCGCGCCTGCTCGAACTCGCCCATCTCGTAGTAGACGTTGCCCAGGTTGATCAGCGACGGAACGTGGCTCTCCTCGATCTCCAGGGCCCGCTTATAGGCGGCAATCGCGGTCGGGAAGCCGGAACGATCGCGGTCGGCGCAGAAGCCCACATCGAACCACGCGTCAGCCGACTCCTTCTCCATCGTGAGGTCGACGCGCTTGGGCTGCGGCTTCACGGCGGCCATTGGGAAGCGGAGTTCGAGCTGTCCGCCGGCGCGCGGAAGAAGGCGGTTGATTGCCTGCGCCAGAGTCAGGCCGGCGGCGAGCATCTCGTCGACTTCGCGAAGAACCCGTAGGTCGCGAAAGCCGTACCCGGTGCCATTGGCGAGCGCGACGGGCTGAAGCAGTCCGTGGCGGGCGAGTCGCTGCCGCCTTGCCCAGGTCACGCGCGGGTACAGGCGCGCCGCATGTGTCGAGGCGACGAGGTCGCGCAGGGTCTCACGGCTCGGAACGGTGAGCGTGCGTGCGCTCGAGCCGAGCAGGCTCAGGAACTGCGCTTCGTCGACGGTCCGCGCGGTCTTGCTCGACCGTGCCTGAGCCCCTACGCCGACGACCAGGAAGTCAGCGGTGCTCGCCGAGGACATCTGGCCTCCGGCCTGCAGGACCAACCGCCGTGCGACGCGGCGATCGCACGACAACAGGCGTCCCGCAAAGGCTACGCGCTTCCCGCGCAACGCAGAGGATCCCTGGCGTGCCTTCGTGCTCGTACGAGCTACCGCCGGCGCACTTGCCTGGTCCTGCACCTTAACGCTCGTCGTCGGCAGCTGCGAACGTCCTTCTCGTCCCTTCGTCGTCGACAAAGTTGCCGCCCCCCAAGTCCGACGGCTCTACCAACTTCGGCTGAATGTCAAGGCGATCGGCTTCGTTTGAGCGAACGGCCGCCCGAGTCGGCTCGGCGACGGGGCTCGTTCAGCCGCCCGCGGCGGATACGCTTCTCTGCGTGAGTGCTTGCACCTGGCGCACGGCATCTTGGATCGTTTCCGCGCGTACGACGACGCCGAGCTCGGGAACTTCGGCCGCATAGCGCCCTTCGTCCTCGCGCCAGTCGATGACGATGCGATGCTTGAAGGGGGCTGTAGGTGCCGGCGCGGCGGCTGCGTTCGGCGCCTTGGCACCCGCCGACGCGGCTGCGCGACCTTTCGCCCGACTCACGACGACGCGACGACCACTCAACATCGAATCGTTTAGCGCCTCGATGGCAGCATCGGCAGCGGAGTCATTCGGAACTTCGATGAAGGCAAAGCCACGACTACGGCCCGTTTCGCGATCGGTGATGATCCGGATTCCGTTCACCGAGCTGTGTGCCTCGACGGTCAAGCGAAGCTCCGACTCGGTCGTGGCGAAGGGGAAGTTGCTGACAAACAGGGTGCAGGGCGCCATGGCCTTGGCCTATCACGCAGCAAACTATACAGGCCAGCCAGAAAGTGCGGGGGCTTGCCGCCGCTCGTGAAGACGCTGCGGGGCTCGGAAGAGAGCGGGTGACCGGGGTCGAACCGGCGACCTCAACCTTGGCAAGGTTGCGCTCTAGCCAACTGAGCTACACCCGCATTTCCGAACGGCCACTACCTAATGGACCGTTTCACTCTGAGCAACTGTCCGTCGAGGAGACGGGAAAACGGAGAGGGTGGGATTCGAACCCACGGTACCGGTTTCCCGGTACACGCGATTTCCAGTCGCGCCCATTCGGCCACTCTGGCACCTCTCCCAAAACCGGGAGACGTCACCGCACCGGCGTCTTTCGACGGCCCGGGGCGGCGGATCTCACGGATCGGACCTACGGGAGCGGAGAGGGTGGGATTCGAACCCACGAGACCCCTTTGGGGCCTACACGATTTCGAGTCGTGCGCCTTCAACCGGACTCGGCCACCTCTCCCGATCGCGGGTGATCTACCCCGCGCCCTGAGCCGTCGCAACCGTAGATCGGGCAAATGAGGCTGCTGCGGCCTCAATCGGCGCCCCGGCGGGCCCGAAAGAAGCGGCGCAGAAGGTCGCCGGCCGGAGCCGCCAGAATGCCTCCCTGAACCTCGATCCGGTGATTTACGCCGGGCAGAGCTCGGAGGTCGACGACCGAGCCCGCCGCCCCACCCTTCGGGTCTGTTGCGCCGTACACGATCCGAGAGACGCGGGCGTGGAGCGCCGCCCCGAAACAGAGCGAGCACGGCTCGATCGTGGCGTACAGGGTCGTGCCGGGCAGCCTGTAAGCCTGCTCGTTGCGTGCGGCCTCCCGCAGGGCGAGCACTTCTGCGTGGGCCGTGGGGTCGCAGAGCGCGATCGGGGCGTTGTGGGCCCGTGCCAGCTCGCTCTCGCCCCGAACCAGGACGGCCCCGATCGGGACCTCGTCCCGGCGAGCCGCCTCCTCGGCCTGTTCGAGGGCGAGGGCCATCCACGCCTCGTCCATCTGGTCCTGTCCCGCCATCTCTTGGGAATCCGTGGCACCGCAGGGGGCCGGATGCTAGGTCAAACAGGCCACTTTCGGCATTCAGGAGACGAATGATGACCACTCTGCACGAGGCCAAGAGCGCCCCGCGGCACCCGCTCGCCGGCACCACGATGACCGGCTCCGACATGGTCGTGCAGGTTCTGGCGGACGAAGGGGTCGACACCGTCTTCGGATACAGCGGCGGAGCGATCCTGCCGACCTACGACGCGGTCTTCCGCCACAACGAGCAGCGCGACCCGGAGCAGGCCATCCGACTGGTCGTTCCGGCCACCGAGCAGGGCGCCGGCTTCATGGCGGCAGGCTACGCCCGTGCCACCGGCAAGGTCGGCTGCTTCATCGTCACCTCGGGACCGGGTGCGACCAACGCCGTCACGCCGATCCGCGACTGCCACGCTGATTCCGTTCCGGTCGTCCTGATCTGTGGCCAGGTTCCCCGCGCCGCGATGGGGACCGACGCGTTCCAGGAAGCCCCGATCTTCAACATCATGTCGGCCTGCGCGAAGCACGTCTTCCTGATCACGGACGAGACGAAGATCGAGGAGACGGTACGCAAGGCGTTCGACCTCGCACGGACGGGTCGACCCGGCCCCGTAGTCATCGACCTGCCCCGCGACGTGCAGCTCGCCGAAGGCACGTTCAAAGGCGAGGGCCTGCTGCCGCTGCGCGGCTACGACCAGCGGATGGCCAAGCTCCAGCGCTCCGTCCTGACCGAGAAGGCGGCCTCCGACTTCTACTCGCTGCTCGAGGAATCCGAACGACCGCTGATCTACGCCGGCGGTGGCGTCATCAATGCCGAAGCCGCAGAAGAAATCCGCGCGTTCGCCGAACGGTTCCAGATCCCGGTCGTGACCACCCTCCTGGGCATCGGTGCCTTGGACACGACGAACGATCTATCACTACGCATGCTCGGCATGCACGGGACCGCGTTTGCGAACTACGCCGTCGAAGACTGCGATCTGCTGATCGCCGTCGGCGCGCGCTTCGATGATCGCGTCGCCGGCAAGGTGAAGGAGTTCGCACCGGGCGCGCGCATCGCGCACATCGACATCGACGCTTCCGAGATCGGCAAAGTGAAGGGCGTCGACTGGGCGCATGTGGCGGACGCTCGCCAGGGTCTCACCGAGCTGCTTCAGGCCGGCAAGTCCTGCGCAAAGAGCTTCGCGCCGTGGCTCGAAGCCGTTCGCGAACTGCGCACGAACCACCCCCTGAATTACAACCGCGACTCGCCCCACCTCCAGCAGGAGGAAGTGCTCGAGACGATGAATGAGATCACCAAGGGCGAGGCGATCGTCTCGACCGGGGTCGGTCAGCATCAGATGTGGGCCGCCCAGTACCTCGACTTCGTCCACCCGCGCACCTTCCTGACCTCCGGAAGCATGGGGACGATGGGCTTCGGCCTCCCCGCAGCGATCGGAGCGCAGCTCGCGCACCCCAACAAGCTGGTGATCGACGTCGACGGTGACGGCAGCATTCGCATGAACCTGGGCGAGCTCGAGACGCTCACCACCTACGACATTCCTGTGAAGGTCCTTCTGCTGAACAACTATGGCGACGGCATGGTGCGCCAATGGCAGGACCTGTTCTACTCGCAGCGCTACTCCGGCACCGACAAAGCCCTTCACAAGAAGGACTTCGTGAAGGCCGCCGAGGCCGACGGTTTCGGGTTCTGCCAGCGGGTTTCGGAACGTCCGAAGCTCCGTGAGGCGCTCGAAGCGTTCCTGCACTTCCCGGGGCCGGCGCTGCTCGAGGTCGTCGTCGACAAGAGCGCGCACGTCTACCCGATGGTCGGTCCTGGCATGGGCTACAAGGACATGATCACCGGGAAGTACATCAAGGCACGCGAGCGCAAAGAGGTGATCGTCGACAAGAGCGCCGGCTTCTGAGAACCCGCGCTAGCCGCAGAACCCACACAGCCCTTTGATGGTTCCGGCGCCGTGATAGCCTGGCGCCATGGATCTGGAACCACAGCCCGACCCGAATCCGGACGAGACTCAGACGTGGGTCGACGCCCTGTCCGACCTGATTCGCAAACAGGGAAAGACGCGTGGCCGCCAACTCCTCGGCCGGCTCCTGGAGCACGCACAGCAGAGTGGCGTAATCACGCCGTTCTCGGCGAACACGCCGTACGTCAATACGATTCCGGCCGAGGAGCAGTCGGTCTATCCGGGCGACCGCGACGTCGAGCGTCGCATTCGGGCGATGGTCCGTTGGAACGCGATGGCGACGGTCGTGCGCGCCAATCGGGAGCGTCCCGGCATCGGCGGTCACATCTCGACCTACGCGTCTCTCGCGACGTTGCTCGAGGTCGGGTTCAATCACTTCTTCCGCGCCCACACCGACGAGGCCCCGGGCGACTTCGTGTACCTGCAGGGCCACTCGGCGCCCGGCATCTACGCCCGTGCCTTTCTCGAGGGCCGGCTCACCGAACAAGACCTCGGCAATTTCCGACGCGAACTCGCGCCCGAAGGCGGACTGAGTTCCTATCCGCATCCCTGGCTCATGCCCGGCTTCTGGGAGTTCCCTACGGTCTCGATGGGGCTCACGTCGATCTCCTCGATCTACCAAGCGCGCTTCAACCGCTACTTGCACGCCCGCGGCCTGGCCGACACCTCGCGTTCACGCGTCTGGGCCTTCCTCGGCGACGGGGAGATGGACGAGCCGGAGAGCATGGGTGCGATCACGCTCGCCTCGCGCGAGCGCCTCGACAACCTGGTCTTCGTCGTGAACTGCAACCTGCAGCGTCTCGATGGCCCTGTTCGCGGGAACGGCAAGATCATCCAGGAACTCGAGGCAGCGTTCCGCGGGGCCGGCTGGAACGTGATCAAGGTCATCTGGGGCGAAGACTGGGATCCCATCCTCGCCCGCGACCAGAGCGGGCTGCTCGTGCGGCGCATGGGCGAGGTCGTCGACGGCCAGTATCAGAAGTACACTGTCGAGTCGGGCTCCTACATTCGGGAGCACTTCTTCGGGAAGTACCCTGAGCTTCTCCAGCTGGTCGACGGCCTCACGGATTCGAAGCTGAATCGTCTGCGTCGTGGCGGACACGACTCCAAGAAGGTGTACGCCGCTTTCGCCGCCGCTGCCGAGTACCGCGGCGCGCCGACCGTCATCCTCGCAAAGACCATCAAAGGCTACGGCCTCGGAGCGGGTGCCGAGGGGCGCAACGTCACCCACCAAACGAAGAAACTTAACCCGCAGGAACTTCGCCAGTTCCGCGACCGCCTGGGCATCCCTATCAACAATCAGGACCTCGAGGACGTTCCGTTCTATCGCCCGACGGATGACACCGAAGAAATGCAGTACCTTCGCGAGCGGCGTGAGGCGCTCGGCGGTCCCGTGCCGCGCCGTCGGATTCGGTCCAAGCCGATCGCTCCTGTCAGCCCCGACCTGTTCGCCGAGTACAAGACCGGCGGGCGCTCACGCGACGTCGCGACGACGCAGGTCTTCGTCGGACTCCTGCGCCACCTGATGAGCGATCCCAAGATCGGCCCCTTGATCGTGCCCATCGTCCCCGACGAGGCGCGCACCTTCGGAATGGACGCCCTCTTCCGGAAGTTCGGGATCTACTCTCAGCAGGGCCAACGCTACGAGCCCGTGGATTCCGACATCGTCGCGTTCTACCGCGAGGCGGAAGACGGCCAACTTCTCGAGGAAGGCATCACCGAAGCCGGCGGGATGGCGTCCTTCACGGCCGCGGGCACCGCGTACGGCGCTCTGGGTGTGAACACGATCCCGTTCTTCGTCTTCTACTCGATGTTCGGGTTCCAGCGGATCGGCGACCTCATCTGGCAGCACGCCGACTCGCGCGGCAAGGGCTTCCTCATCGGAGCGACCGCCGGCCGCACCACACTCGCGGGCGAAGGCCTGCAACATCAGGACGGCAACAGTCACCTGCTCTCGAGCGTCGTTCCCACCGTGCGCGCCTACGACCCCGCCTACGGCTACGAGCTGGCCGTGATCATCGAGGACGGAATCCGTCGGATGTACGTCGATCGCGAGGACGGCTTCTATTACCTGACCGTCGGAAACGACATCTACCCGCAAGCCGCAATGCCCGAGGGCGCCGAGGAAGGGATCCTGCGAGGGATCTACCTCTTCCAGGCCGCTGATCCCGCGGTGACCGGTCCGAAGGTTCACTTGTTCGGGAGCGGTGCGCTGCTTCCCGAAGTCCTGCGTGCGCAGACTCTGCTCGCGGCGGAAGGCGTTGCGGCGAACGTCTGGAGCGTGACGAGCTACACCGAACTCCTGCGCGACGCTCGCGCCGCAGAGCGCTGGAACCGGCTGCACCCACTGGAGGAACCGCGCGTTCCCTACGTCTCTCAGGCGCTTGGCCCGGACGCCATTCCAGTCATCTCTACCAGCGACTACGTCGCGGGCCTCGCCGCTCCGCTGGCCTCGTACCTCCCGGACGGAATGCACGTCCTGGCAACGGACGGCTTTGGACGAAGTGACACGCGCGCGGCGCTCCGTCGGTTCTTCGAGGTCGACCCCGAGACTATCTGCGCGGCAAGCCTCTACGAGCTTGCACGACGCGAGGAGATCGAACCCGAGCGCGTCGCCGAGGCGATCGCGCGCCTCGGACTCGACCCGGAAGCTCCGGACCCCGCGCGTTCGTGAGGCACACTAGTTCTTCGCGTAGCGCATGACGAGAAGTGCACGGGCCGGCTCGCTTCCCGGGTTCTCGTACACGTGCGGGACGTCCGCGCGGAAGAAGATGTTGTCACCCGCGGCGAGCCGGGTCTCGGCCGTCCCGGCGCGTAGAATCATCTCACCGGTTGTGACGACGATGTGCTCGAACGTCTCGCTCGCGTGCGCCTCGGCCGGCTCCACGCATCCCGGCTCGAGCGTGAGGTCGTAGACCTCGGCCGCTCGGGGGTCGCCTTCGAAGAAGAGCACGCGCGACCGGAACTGGTTCGTCGCGGACGCGATCACGCGGCCACGGGAGGCGCGCTGGACCCGGAAGTCCGGATCGCCGGCGGCCGTCAGGAGGGTGTGCGCGAGCAGACTTCCGAACGGCACCTCGAGGCCCGTCGCAAGATGCCATACGGCCCGCAGGCTCGGCACGGCGCGGCCTCCTTCGAGCGTCCGCAGCAGTTCGGCTCGAATACCGCTGCGGCGAGCGAGCGCATCGAGGCCGATTCCGCGCTCGGCGCGAAGGCGCGCGACGTTTTCTCCGACCGCCTTGCCCAGCGCGTGGCCTTCGGGACTATCCGGCCCGCTGAGACTGTTGACCCGTTCCTCCCGGACCTCGTCGAGGACCGCGTCGTCGAGAGACGCGCCGCCCTGCCCCTCGTCATGCGTGCCCATGAGGCGAGCAGACCATTTCACTGCGGGTGATGCAATGTCCGAACTCAGTCCGGACGGCGCGCCAGGACGTGAACGGGCACGAGTGTGAGAAGCAGCAATCCGCTGTATGTTTGCCAGACCGGGACGTAGCTCCCATACGAATCGAAGATGCCGGCTGCGAAGAAGTTCGCGATGATCGTCGCGCCCATGCAGATCGAGATCGCGACCCCCATCAGTCGACCGAAGCCCAGATTGCCGAACATCTCTGCCAGTAAGAGGGCGAGTAGCGCGACCGCGCCCGCGTTGACGATGCCGTACCCCGCCGCCCAGACCGTGTAGGCGGCGACACCCACCGGGAACCACAGGAGGAAGGTGCTCGCGAGGAGCCCGAGGACCACGACGCGCAGCGTTGCCCGAGCCGTGATCCGCTCGGTCGTCCATCCGATCAGAATCGACCCCGCAGCGCCGACCATCGTGCTGAGGCCGTAGATCCAGGCAGCGGTGTCCGGGGTGCGCCCCAGGTCTCGCTGGTATGCGGGGAAGTGAATCCCGATCGTCGTCACGTAGCCGTAGATGACGACGTAGGACCCGAGGAGGAGCCAGAGTCGTGAGTCTCTCCAGGGGATGCCTTCGTCCCGACCCTGCACGGTCGCGTCGCGTTCGTCGTCGCCTTTGCCCTCGCCGGGCTTGAGTACCGTGAACACGAGGACCGCGAGCAAGACGTAGCCAAAGGCCAGGCCCGTCACGGCACCGCGCCAACCGACGTGGATCAGGAGGTAGGCTGACGCCACGTGAACGAGTCCGGTGATGAGATTGTCGCCGCCGTTCAAGATGCCGATCGCGAGTCCGCGCCTGCGTCGGAACTCCCGCAACACGAGCGCCGAGCCGGCCACGCTTCCGACCGCGGCCTGCCCGGGGCCGATGAAGATCCCGGATGCCCAGAATGTGAAGACGCTATCCATGTTGGCGATTGCCAGCGTGCCGATCGCCATCGAGACGGCACCGATCGACAAGACGGTCCGGGCGCCGATCCCATCCACCAGGCGCCCCGCGAACGGCACGACGAGCATCAGGATCAGCAATCGCGCGTTCATCGCGCCCGCGTAAGTGCTTCGCGTCCAGCCGAGTTCTTCGGTGATCGGCTTCAGAAGCGGAGACATGCCGTACGCGAGTGCGGAGTGTGCGCTCACGACGACGACACCGACACCGAGTGCGACCCACGCGCGCCAGGTCTCGCCGAGCGGGCCGTTCCCGTTCTGGGACTCACCTTCGCTCATCGGCCGGCTGGAGGCGTCCACACGCCGATACGGTCGTCGAACACCGCGCTGAGGTAGAGCTTGTCGTCCACCGCATGTGCGCTCGCCACCGCTCCCAGCCGGCTTCCATCATGGCCGAGGACTCGGTCGACGGAACCCGTCTGGGGATCGATCTCGAACACGTCCCAGCCCGACCGACACGACGCGCCTCGCAGGCACCCCACGAGTTCGAAGCTAGAACGGTGGGTCGCGACCAGTAGTCGGCCGTCGGCGGTCCACGTGAGATTATCCGGCCGGCCTTCCAGCGGAATCTCGGTGCGGTTCGTGCCATCGCGATCCACACGAACGACCCGTCCGGCGCCACTCTCGGCAAAGTAGAGATGCTTGCCGTCGGCCGAGATTTCCACGCCGTTGGGCATCCGAGCAGCCGTATTCGGGACGTGCTCCCACCCTTCACCCGCTCGCCAGAGAAGAACGTCACCGGTGTTCATTCCGATCTGGGACTGGAGCGACGCCGTCAGCAAGGCGCCGGGCGCCGACATGTTCGACACCACGACCTCGCCCTGCGGTCCGACCACCACGTCGTTTGCGCTCGTGCCAGCCGGCAGCTCGATGCAACCGAGCCAGCGGGCGGCGAGACTTCCGCCCTTCCCGCTCAAACCGAAGAGCTCGACGGATTCCCGGCCTCCGTGGTTCACGACGTAAAGGCCGCTCGGCGCGAGATAGATGCCGTGCGGTGCGAAGTCCGCCGGCGACGGTGGCGGGCACGAAGGATCTCCCGCGGCGGGGCCGCTGTCGACGCCAGGGGTGTAGGCCTGAGGCCACAGGTGCGTCGCCGTCGCGCCTGGCTCTGAGGGATTCCAGGACGCGAGGCTTCCGCCCGTTTCGTCCCGGCGCATTTGCGAGATGATCACCGCGTCGCGCTTCACCGCGACGGCCAGATCCTCCGGGTTCTCGAAGCCGCAGACCGTCCGGAGCGCATCCGCCGCATCGCAGGCGGCACGGGGTCGGTCCGCACAGGCAGCTCCGCCGGCGAGGAGGAAGACCAGGCCTCCGAGGGCCCAGTGCAGAAGGCGAGGATCTCGCATGACCGGCCCGCTACTTCCGGCTCGCCGATGCCCACTCGGAGCAAAGCCGTCCATCCACCGCGCCGTCTTCCCACTTCTCGTGCAGCTCGACCTGCACCGAACCCTCCGTGCGCCCGAGCCCCTCGCGTACGACCTCGGTAAGGCCTTCGACCACCTTGTGGAAGTGCTTCGCCGGCCGGCGGATCCAGCTCACCCGGATGATCGTCGGCATCGGCGATTCGGTTCCGTCGCGAAACAGGGTGGCTTCCTGGTGGAAGACGTAGACGTGCTCGCGTGGCGTTCGCAGCTCACGCTCGAGGAAGTCGGTCGCGAGCCGGCTGAAGGTCCGGGTCTCCTCGCGGTCGAGTCCGAGTACGTAGATGTTCGGCACCGGATTCCTATAGGGTGTGGCTATGTTCGCCGGCAAGACACTCATCCCAGTCTCTCACGGTGGCCTCGAGGCCATCTACAAACCGGGGAGCACCGATGGGGAGCGCGTAGCCCTCGTCCTGCACCCTCATCCGGTCTACGGCGGCACGATGCACAACCCGGTGGTGTTCCACTGCGCGAAGGCCCTCGAAGCCGCCGGATTCGAGACCCTGCGGATCAACTTCCGCGGCGTTGGAGAGAGCACCGGCCAGTGGGACGAAGGCCGCGGCGAGTTCGACGACGCCTCCGCGGCGCTCGACTTCCTGCTCGAATCGCAGACGAAAGCGCGGGATATTCTCGTGGTTGGATACTCTTTCGGCTCTGCCATCGGGCTGCGGCTGGGTGCTGAGGATGCCCGCGTGACCCGCCTGATCGCGGTCGCGACCCCCGTCGGCCTGCTCGACCTCGGGTTCCTCACCGATTGCTCGAAGCCCAAGCTCTTCGTCCACGGCTCCGACGACGAACTCGCGGCTCTTGGTCCGCTGCGCCAGCTCCTCGAAGAGTCCGTCGCTCCTCCAACCGATCTTCGAGTCATCGACGGCGCGAGCCACTTCTTCGAGACCGGTCGCGACGAGTTGAGCGACGCGGTTCGCACCTGGGCCGAAGCCTGAGACGGGACCTCGGGTTTCTTCATGCAGCGCGTGGGAGAGCATTCCTTTCTGTTGGATACCGGGTCGGCGGCGGGCGCCCGGAGTCTCGGCGGACGGATCGAAGCGGCGTCGCTTCCGGCGATCGATGAGATCGTCCTCGGCGCGCAGAGTGTCCTCGTCGTCTTTGCGGACCCCGTGGACGAGGCGTGTCGTGCGGAACTCGACGCGATCGGCGCCGTCACATCCGAGGACGAGACAACCCCGACCGGCCGTTTGCACGAGATCGCCGTCCGTTACGACGGGCCCGACCTGACCGACGTCGCGGCGGCCGCGGGGATGACCCCTGCCGAGCTCGTCGACCTTCACGCAGGGGCCGTCTACGACGTCGCCTTCCTGGGCTTCCAGCCGGGGTTCGCCTACCTCTCGGGCCTACCCGCGCGGCTCGCGACGGTACGCCGCGCCTCGCCGCGCGCACGGATTCCGGCGGGTAGCGTCGCGATCGGCGGCGAATGGACCGGCATCTATCCGGCCGAGTCACCGGGTGGCTGGAACCTACTGGGCACCGCGGGCTCGGCGCTCTTCGATCCTCGTGCGAACCCACCGGCTCTCCTCGGCCCCGGCGACCGGGTGCGCTTCGTGGCGCGATGAGGCTCCTCCGCATCAGGCAGCCCGGTCCGAGAACGACCGTCGAAGATCTCGGCCGTCGCGGGGTCGCGCGCTTCGGCGTGCCGCCCGGCGGCGCGTTCGACCGCATCGCTCTTCGGGCAGCGAATCGCCTCGTCGGAAACCCCGACCACCACGCCGGGCTCGAACTGACGCTGATGGGTCCCACGATCGAGAACGCGGGCGACGAGCCGATCGCCGCCGCCATCGTGGGTGCTCCTGTGGCGGGCACACTCGTCGATGGTGAGGACCGATCGGCCGTGCCACTCGATCGTGCCTTCGTCCTGCCGCCGGGCGCCCGACTGCGCCTCGCGGTACCGCTGCGCGCCGGCCGGGCGTGGGTCGCGTTGGCCGGCGGCGTGGCCGTGCCCGCGGTTCTGGGGAGCCGCGCCACGTACGTCCCGGCCTCGTTCGGCGGGGTCGAGGGACGGGCTCTGCGTGCCGGCGACGAGCTCGTACTTGGGAACGCGAGAGCGCCGGCCCGAAGCGGATCGTGGATCGATCCGGCGGGCGGGTCGGGCGAACCCGCGGTCCTCGGGCTGCTCCCCGGACCGCAGCGGGCGGACTTTCCCAACGGGGTTCTGGACGCCCTATGCTCCGCGAATTGGTACGTGGAGCCGACGTCGGATCGGACCGGCGTGCGCCTCGCACCAGCCGAGGGCGCGGCGACGCCGCTCAAGGACGTGCCGTCGGGCATCGCACCGGAGGGCACGACGCTCGGTGCGATCCAGGTACCCCCCAACGGGTGTCCGATCGTGCTCGGCCCGGATCGGCCGATCACCGGCGGTTACGCCAAGCCGGCGGTCGTCGTCCATGCGCACCTCGGTCGCGTCGCCCGCCTTCGACCCGGAGACGCGGTGCGATTCGAGCAGACTTCGCTCGCGACCGCGCTCGATCTAGGACGCGCCCGCGAGGAGTCCCTGCCCGAGGTGATTCGTGGCTGAACCACGCGCAACGGCGATCGACCTCAATGCGGACGTCGGCGAAGGCTTCGACGATGCGCCGCTGTACCCCTTTCTGTCCTCTGTCAACGTCGCCTGCGGCGGACACGCCGGTGACGAACATTCGATGGCGAGGACCGTTACGCAAGCGGCGGCGGCTGGGCTCGCGATCGGCGCCCATCCGAGCTTTGCGGATCGACCGGGGTTCGGCCGTCGCGTCACGACCACGGACGCCGAGGAGATCGCCGAACTCGTCGCCGAACAGACCCGCGCGCTGGCCGCGATTGCCGACGCGCAGGGAGCAGTCCTGGCGCACGTGAAGCCGCACGGCGCCCTCTACAATCTCTCGGCTTCGGATTCGACGATCGCCGACGCCATCGCGCGGGCCGTCCACGGACTCGGCCTCGGACTCGCCCTCGTGGGGCTCGCCGGCTCAGCTTCACTCACCGCAGCGCGTGCGCGAGGACTCGTCGCCGTAGCCGAGGGCTTCGTCGATCGCGGCTACCAGGTCGATGGCGCGCTCATCCCCCGGAGCGAGCCCGGCGCCTTGATCGAGGAGCCAGAGGCCGCGGCGGTCCGTGCCGTTGCGCTCGCGCGCGGCTCCGACATCGCAACCCCCACGGGCGCCACCCTTCGCCTCTCGCCCGACACACTCTGCCTACACGGCGACACGCCCGGAGCGGTTCCGATCGCCGCCGCGGTCTACGCCGGACTCCGTCGCGCGGGAATCCGCGTCGAGCCCACGGGGCTCAGTTTCGGTGGATATCCACCGAAATCGTCGTGATGCCGCCGCTGTCGCTCACGAACATGTTGAGCACGAGGCTTACGAGGCTCAGCACCAACGCCCCAAAGATCGCGGACCAGAAACCATCCACCTGAAACCCGTCGACCACGGCGCTGGTGAGCTTCAGCATCCCGGCGTTGATGACAAACAGGAAGAGTCCCAGCGTCACGACGGTCACCGGCAACGTTAGTAGAACGAGGATCGGCCGGACGACGGCGTTCAGAATTCCCAGCACCAGCGCCGCGATCAGCAGTGGGCCGGTGCTGCTGAACGAGATCCCGGAGACCAGCGCCGCCGCGACCCAAAGGCCCGCCGAACCGATCGCCCACCGAAGTAACAATCCCACCATGAACTTCCCCTCCTCCCGCGTCGCAGAGTCGGACCACGCGCGACGCCGTCGGGTCGAAGAGTGCCGCAGCCAGTCCGCAGATTCAATCCGAACGGGATTCCGCCTCGTCGAGAACGGCGAGGATCGTGCCCGCGGACTGCACGCCGGTGAGCGGCCTGCCCGCGACAACGAGCGCTGGAGCCGTCGAGAAGCCCAGGCGCGTCGCGACAGCCGTGTCGCGGTCGATCGCCGCGGCCGTGGCGGGATCCGAGACACAGGTCTTCAACGTCGGGACGTCGACCTGAGCCTCCTGGGCGAATCGGGCGAGCGCGCTCTCGTCGAACAGTGCGGCCCCGTACGCACGAGGCGGCGTGCGCGCGAGTGCGTGTCCCCGCCACGCCGCGAAGACGCCCGCAGCGTCGGCGCAGCGACCCAGTAGGGCCGCGCCCTGCGCGGTGGGATCGAAGCCGGGGACGAAGTCGCGCAGGACGATACGCACCTCCGGACGGACCTCCAAAACTCGGTCGAGTTCTGCGTGCACGAGTCGTGCGCCGGAATCGCGGTAGTTCACAAAAGCGACGATCTGCCGAGTCGGTGGCGCCTCCTCGGGGCCGAGTGCAGGCGCGGCGGCCTCGGGCACGGCGAACCGAGGCACGGCGGGCGCCTCGAGAAACACCTCGATGTTCGCATTCTTCCGCAGCGACGCGAGGAGATCCGCGCGGGCCTCGTGTCGAGCCCGCGACTCCAGGAGGGGTCGGACGCGCTCCGGGTCGGGCCGCTTCGCTCCTTCAACCGTGCGGCTCTCCACGTAGCGACGGATGTCGCCCTCCGATACCGCCACCAACGGGAGGAGACCTGTCACGGCGACTCCGCGCCGCGCCGCCTCGTCTGTGAGAAGCCGCTCTTCGATGATGCGTTCCAGAGAGCGTTCACGTTCGCGGTGAAGCTCGCCTCGCAGTCGGTACAGCGCGAGTGCGGCCGCGCGCTCGACGTCGGCAGCTGGGATCGGCTCGTCGCCGACCCAGCCCACGGTGAGGGCCGGCGGGAGTATCCTGTCGAGCTGGGCTGTCGCCGGAAGCTCCACGCGCGCGGCCGCCGCCTCGTGGAGCTCTCTGCGGGCCTCCACGAGCGCCACCTCTCGACGCTCCTTCTCAATCTGCCAGCGGACAGCTTCGTCGACGACGGAGGGATCGAGCCCGTCGCCCACCTGCGCGCGGCGCGCCGCGACTTCGGCCGCGGAGGGCGCCTGCAGGGACACCTCGGGCGGCGGGAGGCGTGCGTCGATCACGCGCCAGGTCGTTTCTTCGACGAGGCGGGCAAGCTGGCCGTGCAGCGCCTCGGTTCGCCCCGCAGAGGCCGCGTCGAGGTCGGACCGCGTGATGGCACGATCGTCCACATGTGCGACCGGGAGCGCGAGCAGACCCAGGAGCGCGACGAGCGCCATCACCCCGTCGGCACTTCCTCGATGGACCCGGGCTCTGCCCGCCGAAGGAACTCGCCCAGAGGCATTCCGAACATCTCTCGAGAGCGGGCGTCGGCTTCGATCGCGGCGCTACGGTGCCGCTGCGCCGCGTCGATGCTGGATTCGCCGTCGGGATCCGTCGCAAAGCGCTCCCGGCGCCGTCCCGCGTCGCGCAGGCTCGTGAGCGCCACCAGGAACTGCTCCTTCTCCTGCGCTTCCCATCGGTCTGCGCCGAGTTGCTCTGCGGGATCGCGCAACTCGCGCCACACCATCGCCCGCCAGCTGCGGTCTTCGGTTTCCGCAGGCATGGTCGGGAACCCGGGCCGAGGGTTCTCCACGCCGGCGTGTCGCGTTCCCGACGGGATTGCTTCTCTCCAATCCGTGCGGTCTCCCACGAAGCGGACGGGACTCTCCGTCACGGGAGCCCGTTCTGTCTCAGTCCAGGCGGCGGCCAACACGAGCGCGCCAACGATGATGACACCCGCGCGCTTCATTGAAGCTCGTCGTACTCCGAGAAGAAGCCTGCGTCCCAGATCCCTTCGGAGATCAGCGCCTGGCCGTCGGCTGACGGGTGATAGCAATCGATGTTCGAGACGTGCTCCTGCGTGAACGCAAAGGTGTACGTCACGTCGGTGAACGAGACGTAGAGGTGGGGGTAGCTATGAGCCCCGAGCAGCGTGAGGAAGTGCATGATCTGGTTGTAGACGACGTTTCTCTCTTGGACGTACTCCCGGTCGGCCTCGGAGTTCGCCGGGGAGAGCATCGAACCGCACGGGAAACCGAGAGCCGTAGTCTGCCAGAGCAGCGAACAATCGACGACACCGAGTGCCTTCTTGTCGGTGCCGATCTCGTAGAGCCGTTTGACGTCCGGGATTGCGGCAACCTGAACAGTCGCGCCCGGCTCGAGCTTCTCGAGGACCGCGATCAGACCCTCCGCGAAGGTGTACGCGAACGCCTCGTTGGTCGGGAGTTCGTCGATGGTGTCCTTACAGACGTCATTTCCGCCGACGAGAATCGTGACGTACGTCTCGTCGCCGCTCATTCCCGAGGCCTGCGTCACCATGTGCCCCACGCGGTTCCCGTTCTGAGCCGCGATCTGGTTGCGGACGCCCGCGGAGCCGAAGTTCGCGACGACTCGTTGGTGATGGGATTGGACGTTGGGAAAGCCGAGCAACGCGGATAGGAAGCCGTGGGTCCCGTTGACCCAGCTGAGGTGCAGATTGTCGGCCGGGAGATCTGCGTCGAACGCGCGGGTAATCGAGTCGCCGATCGAGTAGATCCGGGTCGGCGCCTGCTGTGTCGGTCCCAACGCGTGCGCGGGCACGACAGGGGCCAGGACCAGCGCGACTGCTGTGAAGAACGCAAGTAGCCTCGTCATGGATCCACATGGTGAGGCAGCCCTCCGAACCGCGCAAGCGGTCCCCGGTCGGGCTTTACTGCCGTGCACACCCGCATGGCGGGTGCCGAATGCTGCCGTTTTCTAAACTCGGCCGGCGTACTTGGCCTTCGGGCCGAGCTCCTGCTCGATGCGGAGCAGCTGATTGTACTTCGCGACACGCTCGGAGCGCGCAGGCGCGCCGGTCTTGATGCGGCCGGCGGCTGTAGCAACGGCGAGGTCGGCGATGAACACGTCCTCGGTCTCGCCGGAGCGATGCGAGATCATCTGGCCGTAGTTCGCCTTCTTCGCAACGCCGATCGTGTCGAGTGTCTCGGAGACCGAACCGACCTGATTCAGCTTGATCAGAATCGCGTTCGCGACGTTCGACTCGACGCCCTTCTCCAGGCGGGCCTTCTGCGTGACGAAGAGGTCGTCGCCGACGAGAAGGACCTTGTCGCCGATTGCCTTCGTGAGCTTCGCCCAGCCGTCCCAGTCGTCTTCGCCGAGGCCGTCTTCGATCGAGACAATCGGGTACTTGGCGCTCCACGCTTCCCAGAGCGCAATCATCTCGTCGTTCGTGAGGACGTCACCGGTCGTGCGCGAGAGGGAGTACTTGCCGTCCTGCAAAATCTCGGTCGTCGCAGGGTCCAGCGCGAGGACGACGTCCTCACCAGGACGGTATCCGGCCTTCTCGATGGCCTCGATCAGCAGCTCCGGCGCTTGCTCGTTGCGATCGAGCGCGGGAGCGAAGCCACCCTCGTCTCCCACACCGACGGACAGGCCACGGTCGTGCAAGATGTCCTTAAGAACGTGGTAACACTCGCTGCCCGCGCGAACGGCGTCCGAGAACGTCGGGAGACCGACCGGCGCCAACATGAACTCCTGGAAGTCGACGCCGCCAACGGCATGGACGCCGCCGTTCAGCACGTTCATGAAGGGCACGGGAAGCATGCATTCGTCGTCGTCGCCGAGCCAACGGTACAGAGAGACGCCTTCGGCGGCCGCACCGGCTCGCGAAGCCGCCATCGAAACGCCGAGGATGGCGTTCGCGCCGAGGTTTTTCTTGAGGGGGGTACCGTCGGCGTCGAGCATCGCCTGGTCGACAGCCTTCTGATCACGCGCGTCGAGCCCGACGACAGCCTTGGCGAGCGCGCCGTTGGCGTTTGCGACGGCCTTGGTCACCCCGGTGCCGCGATAGCGACCCTTGTCACCGTCCCGCAGTTCCAGCGCTTCGTGCGCGCCGGTGGACGCACCACTCGGGACTGCGGCGCGGCCGAGGGCGCCGCCCTCGAGCCGAACGTCGGCTTCGAGTGTCGGGTTGCCACGTGAATCGAGGACTTCACGGGCTGTGATTTCAATGATCGTTGTGGCCGACATGATTGTGCTCCTGGACGCGGTTCAAGGGATTCGAGCAGGGTAACCTCGCGGCGCCACCGCTCGCAATGCAGAGTCTCGCTAACCCAGCTTCGCCCTGCGCAGCCGCAAGGCGTTCCCGATGACGGACACCGAACTGAGACTCATCGCCGCACTCGCAACCATCGGATTCAGCAAGAGACCGAGGAACGGATACAGCACTCCGGCCGCGACGGGCACGCCGAGTGAGTTGTACAGAAACGCGAAGAGCAGGTTCTGCCGAATGTTCCCCATCGTCGCCTCGCTGAGTCGCCGGGCGCGAACAATGCCGAGCAGATCCCCCTTCACCAGGGTCACGCCGGAGCTTTGGATGGCGACGTCGGTCCCCGTGCCCATCGCGATGCCGACGTGGGCGCGTGCGAGCGCCGGCGCGTCATTCACCCCGTCGCCGGCCATCGCCACGATGTGGCCCTGTTCCTGGAAGCGTGCAACGACATCCGCCTTCCCGTCGGGGAGAACGTCGGCCTCGACCTGATCGAGGCCGAGCTCGCGCGCTACCGCCTGCGCGGTGGTACTGTTGTCGCCGGTCAGCATGACGACACGAAGCCCGGCCGCGTGAAGCTCCTCGATCGCCTGAGCGGTCGTCGGCTTCAACGGGTCGGCAACGCCGATGAGCCCCTCGAAGCGTCCGCCTCTGGCGACGAACATCACAGTCTGACCGCTGGCCCGCGCCTCGTCGGCCGCAGCCGAGGGCGCGTCGACCCCGATCTCCGCCATCATCGCCTCGTTGCCCAGGGCCACGTCTTCCCCGTCGATCCGGCCGCGAACACCCTTGCCCGTAATCGCGCGGAAGTCGTCCACCGCGCTCAGCGCGACGCCGCGCTCGTTCGCGCCGCCCACGATTGCGGCGGCGAGCGGATGCTCGCTTCCGCGCTCGAGGCTGGCGGCGCGAGAGAGAAGCTCCGCCTCGTCGACGCCGTCTGCGGGCGTCACGGCGACAAGTCGGGGCTTTCCCTCGGTGAGCGTCCCCGTCTTGTCGACGATGAGCGTGTCGACCTTCTCGAGCGTTTCGAGAGCCTCGGCGTTCTTGACCAGGACACCGGCCGTCGCGCCGCGACCGACCCCTACCATGACGGACATGGGCGTCGCCAAGCCGAGCGCGCACGGGCAGGCGATGATGAGGACCGCTATCGCATTCACGAGTGCATGAGCGAACTTCGGTTCGGGACCGACCGAGAACCACACCGCGAACGTCGCTATCGAGATCAGCAAGACGGTGGGAACGAAGTAGCCGGAGACGATATCGGCGAGCCGGTCGATCGGCGCACGCGAGCGCTGCGCCTGCCCCACCATCTGAACGATCTGTGCGAGCAGCGTGTCGCGCCCAACCCGCTCGGCGCGCATGATGAAGCTACCAGTACCGTTGACCGTCGCGCCCACGACCCGGGCGCCCGACGTCTTCTCGACCGGGATCGGCTCGCCGCTCACCATCGATTCGTCGATCGAGCTGCTTCCCTCGAGCACCGTGCCGTCCACCGGCACCTTCTCGCCCGGCCGCACGCGCAGCCGGTCTCCCGCGCCGACGTCCTCGATGGGGATATCCTCCTCGGTGCCGTCCTCGAGAACTCGCCGAGCGCTCTTCGCTGCCAGAGCGAGAAGAGAGCGCACTGCCGCCCCGGTCTGATGACGCGCGCGGAGCTCGATCACCTGACCGATGAGGACCAGCACGGTGATCATCCCAGCCGCTTCGAAGTACAGCGGCGGGCCTTCTCCGTGCGCGCCCGGGACCGCTGCGGGGAACACGGTGGCGAAGACGCTGTAGCCGTACGCAGCCCCCACACCCATGGAGATCAGCGTGAACATGTTCGCGCGACCCGCCTGCAGAGCCTGCCAGGCGCGCACGAAGAAGGGAGCCGCACCCCAGAGGACCACCGGCGTGGTGAGCGCGAATTGGCCCCACGCGAGCCACGTCCACGGCAATGCCTTCTGCACCGGCTCGCCCGGGAGCATCTCCGACATAGAGACGAAGAACACGATGGCCGCCGGGACCAGGCAGACCCGGAAGCGCCGGCGCATTTCCAGAAGCTCCGGACTCTCTTCGTCTTCCGTCGCAGCGGCTGCGGCATCCTTGGGCTCGAGCGCCATCCCGCACAGTGGACAGGTACCGGGGCCGATCTGCTCGATCTCCGGGTGCATCGGGCACGTGAAGACCGCGTCGGCCGGGACATCGCTGTCGGCGGTTCCCGAGAGAATCGCCGCAGGGTCCGCCGTGAACTTCGCGTGACACCGATCGCTGCAGAAGTAGTAGGTCCGCCCCTGATGGGTCGCCGACTTCGCGCGGCTCGGATCAGACACCGTCATCCCGCAAACGGGATCGAACTCGACCTCCATCATGCTCCCCCCCTCTCTCCGACGACGCCGTCCGCAACGAGCCGGCTCGTCTCCTCTTCCTCGATTCCGAGCTCCCGCAGGATCTCTCGGCTGTGTTGTCCCAGACCGGGGCCACCGGAAGGTTCCGGAAGGACCGCGTCGGAGAAGCGCACGAAGCGCCCGGCTTGGCGAACAGGGCCGAGCGCCGGGTCCTGCACCTCGACCACGCGCGCCGCGTCGACCAGGAGTGGATCCTCCAGAAGACTCCCGTCGAACGTGTCGCGAACGCGGGACGCGGCGATGTCGGCCGCAGCGAGCGTCGTGATCCAGTGCTCCACTGAGTGAGCTGCCCAATCGATGACTTCGCCCTCGCGCGGCAATGCGCGCAGACGATCTCGCGCCTCCTCGTCTCCGCAGCAGACGAACAACCACCCATCCTGCGCGGCGACGATCCGGTAACCGTCCCCCAGCGCTCGACGGTCGTGGTCCAATCTCCCGGCATCCGAGATTCCGTTGGCGGTGCGATAGACCTCGGACAAGGCGAACAAGCCCGCGGCGAGTTGCGCGCACTCCGCGTGCTGCCCCTCTCCCGTGCGGTCACGGTGATGCAGCGCCATGAGGACACCGGCGGTCGTGAGGAGCGCATTGAGGCAATCGAGCGGCGCTCCGGCGACCTGCTCGGGCGCCTGACCCTCGCCGCCCTGTGCGACCGACATCCCGCAGACCGCCTGGTAGATTTGATCGAAGCCCGGCAGGGCGGCCATCGGCCCCGATGTCCCGTACCCGGTGCTGTGGAAGTGAATCAGCGAGGGCCGCTTCGCGGACTGCGCGTCCCAGCCCAACCCAAGCCGCTCGGCGACGCCCGGTCGGAAGTTGTGCAGCAGCACGTCGGCACCCCCGACCAGCTTTGCGACGATGGGCCCCGCTGAGGGACTCTTGAGGTTCAGTGCGAGACCGCGCTTGCCACGGTGGAGGCCCGAGAAGGGGCGCGCGTTCGGCCGCATCGTGTCGCCGCCGGGCGGCTCGATCTTGATCACGTCCGCGCCGAGCTCGCCGAGGAGCATCGCCGCGTAGGGCCCGGCTGCGAACATGCCGAAGTCGAGCACCCGAAGGTCATCGAGCGGCGCGATCTCGGTCGTCGCATCCGTCGGTCCCGCCGGGCTCTCGGCGGAGACGGCGGCGGCCTCGGCATCACCGTGCTGCTCGCCCAACCGGGGCTGCTCGGCAGCGGCGACTTCTTCCGCGGTGAGCCAACCCGTGTGCCGCAGCGCGGCTTCGGGATTCCGCGGCATCCCGCGTTGTAACGCCGCCCCCGGCAGTCCACCGGGCGATCCGTCGAAGCGGATCGGTGGCGCAACGCTGGTGATCGGGCCGAGCAGTGGATCGCGTAGTTCGGTCGTCATCTCCAGCGCCGCGGTCTGCGGATGATCGAGCGCCTCTCCCGGGGCGAGGCACGCTGCGATCGGAACGTCGGCATCGGTGAAGCGTTGGACCCACTCGTCGCGAGAGCGCGTCGCGAGCACCTCCGCCAACGCGGCTCGGAATCGCTCCCCACCGGCGGGATCGCCCGTAAAGTGCCGGCCAGTGTCGGCATGCACGAAGTCGTCCGCACGCAGCCCCGTCGCCTCGAACAACCGATCCAGCGCACCGCGGGCGCCCAGGTGGATCTGGAGGTAGCCCCCGTCGCCGCACCGATAGATCGTGAGCGTCGGCACGCCACCGGAGACGGGAGGTACACTCACCTCCTCGCCGACGGGCTGGATCAGCGTCATGACGAGCTGCGCGAGAACACCGTCGACCAGGGACGTTTCGACCCGCTGTCCGCGCCCGGTGCGTTCGCGCTGGTGCAGGGCCGCGAGGATCCCGATCACCGCCAGCAGACCCGCGCCGAAGCTACCTGCCGGGTAGGTGCAGATCGCCGGACGGCCGTGGGGCGCGCCTTGGTAGGACGGGAGACCCAGCCGGGCCTGCACGAGAGCTTCGTAGCCGGGTACCTTCGCGTCGGCGCCAGCCGGGCCGAAACCGGAGATCGATGCGTAGATCAGCCGCGGGGCCATCGCCTCGATCGAATCGAACCCGAGGCCGGCGGCGTCGAGCACGCCGGGACGCAGGCTCTCGATCATCACGTCTGCCACCGGAAGGCGCTTGGCGATGGCCTCGCGAGCCGACGGCAGCGCGAGATCGATCTCCACGATCTCTTTCCCCCGGTGCCAGACCGGGTAGCCCGGAAGCTCGTCCCACAGCGGATCGCCGCCGGGAGGCTCGATCCGCAGCACCTCGGCGCCGTAGTCCGCGAGCAGCATGCCGGTCAGGGCACCCGCACGCCCCCGGGTGAAATCGAGCACACGAAGCCCGACGAGAGGACCGGTTCGAGTCATCGGTTAGAGGCCGATCATCTTCCCGAGGTACTGCAGCATTACTTCGTCGGCGCCTCCGCCGATGCTCGTCAGTCGCGAATCGACGAAGTTCCGACCGGCCGCGCTCTCGCGCATGTAGCCGAAGCCCCCGTGCAGCTGGATGCACTCATCGGCCACGACGCGGCTCGTGCGCCCGACCAGAAGCTTCGCCATCGAGATCTCCTTTGTCGCGTCTTCTCCGCGAACACGACGGCGCACACACGAGTGGATCATCTCCCGGTCCGAGGTAATGCGCGCCAACATCTCGACGAGCTTGAACTGAGTGACCTGCATCTTGGCGAGCGGCTTGCCGAAGACCACGCGCTGCTTGCACCAATCTCTCGTCACTTCCCAGATGTGCTCGGCACTCGCGTTGGCTTGCACGGCAGCCACGAGACGCTCGTCCTGAAACTGCATCATCTGTTGCTGAAAGCCGCGACCGACGTCCCCGATCGTATTGCTTACTGGGACGCGTACGTCGTCAAAGAAGAGCAGCCCGGTGTCGGAGCCCCGATTTCCGATCTTGTCGAGGAGCTCGTAGCTGAAGCCCGCGCTGTCAGTCGGGACGACAATCTGGGAGAAGCCGCCGTAGCCGGCCTCCGGATCGGTGACCGCAAGCAGGCAGAGGAAGTCCGCGGTCGCGGCGTTGGTGATGTAGAGCTTGCTGCCGTTGATTACCCAATCGTCGCCGTCCCGGATCGCGCGGGTCTTGATTCCGGCGACATCCGACCCGGCGTCAGGCTCGGTCACCGCGATAGCGCCCACCATCTCGCCGCGAATTGCGGGGACCAGCACGCTCTCGCGAAGCTCGTCCGTTCCGAACTGGTGGAGCGATGGCGTCGCCATGTCCGTCTGGACACTGATTCCGAGCGAGACCCCTGCATTGTCCGAGAAACCCAGCTCCTCGAACAGAATCGCACTGAACGACCAATCAAGGCCACCCCCGCCCCAGCGTGGATCGTAGCGGATCCCGAGGAGCCCGAGCTCGCCCATGCGGCGGTAAAGCGCCTTGTCGATCCGCCCGGCCTCGTCGAACTCACGCGCGCGCGGAGCGAGCTCCTCTTGAACGAAGCGTCGAACGAGGTCTCGAAAGGATTGGTGCTCGGGAGTCGCGTAGACCTCGCCACTCGTCTGAATGGTCGCCATTTCGTGCGTATAGCCCGAAGGCGGAGGTGCCGCGAGAGAAGCTCGAGTAGCTTGCGTCCGCTCCGGCCAATGCCATCATCCTTGGCAATGGATCTCAAAGGAAGGACCTGCATCATCACGGGAGCGACCTCGGGCATAGGCGAGGCTACCGCGACCGAGCTCGCGGGCCTCGGCGCGACCCTGGGCCTGCTCTGCCGCGATGAGAAAAAGGGCCGTCGCACCCTCGAGGCCCTCCGGGCAAAGACGGGCAACGACGCGCTGCACCTATTTCGTGCCGACCTGGCGTCCCAGGCCGACATCCGCAACGTCGCCGGCGAGATCCTTTCGACGTTCGACGAGATTCACCTGCTGGTGAACAACGCCGGCGTGGTGAACGTCTCCTACACCGAGACCGTCGACGGGATCGAAAATACATTTGCCGTCAATCACCTCGCGTACTTTCTGCTCACGAACCTGCTTCTCGAGCGGGTTCGCGCGAGCGCGCCGGCCCGAATCGTGAACGTGGCGTCGGACGCGCACAAGTTCGTCGGCGGATTGAACTTCGACGACCTCCAGCACCGGGAGAAGTACGCATCGATGCGGGCCTACGGACGCTCCAAGCTCGCGAACATCCTGTTCACCAAAGAGCTGGCAAAGCGCCTCGAGGGCTCCGGCGTCACCGTGAACGCGGTGCACCCGGGGGCCGTGGCCACGGGCCTGGGAGGCAACAACGGTGCCTGGGCAAAGGCGATCATGAAAGTGGTCGGGCTGTTCTTCAACAGTCCTGCGAAGGGCGCAGCCACATCGTTGTTCGCAGCGACGTCTCCGGACCTCGAAGGTGTGAGCGGCCGCTACTACGCAAAATGCAAAGAAGTGGCTCCGACTGCCGGCGCGCGCGACGACGACGCGGCGGCGCGCCTCTGGACGATCAGTGAAGAGATGACGGGCCTCGCCACGTCGTCCGCATCGGTTGGGCAGTAGGCGATGTCGCCGGATCTCCAACTCGTCGTCGTCAAGGTCGTCGCCTTGCTCTTTGCCGTCTCGTTCCACGAATCGGCCCACGGCTATGTCGCGTGGAAGTGCGGCGACCCGACCGCGAAGGACCTCGGCCGGATCAGCCTCAACCCGCTGAAGCACATCGACCCCATCGGAAGTGTGGTCCTACCCGCCATCCTGGCGTTCTCGGGCGGGCCAGTGTTCGGCTGGGCGAAGCCGGTTCCGGTCGCGATCAACCGAACACGGGAACCTCGCAGAGCGAACCTCCTGATCTCGGCCGCTGGGCCGGCGTCAAACCTCCTCCTCGCCGCGGCCTTCGCCGCAGTCGTGTTCGCACTTCGTCCGGCCGGCGCCCCGGGAGTCGTCCCCGAGGGGATCCTGTTCGAGTTCGCGTTCTTCTCGGTCGTGGTGAACGTCGTGCTCGCCGTGTTCAACCTCATCCCGATCCCGCCCCTCGACGGGTTCGGAGTGCTGGAGAGTCTCCTTCCGCCTTCCATGGCCGGGTCGGTCCAGTGGATGCGGAAGTACGGGATGATCTTCCTGGTCATCATGATCTTCAGCGGAGGGCTCAGCTCCGTACTCGGCCCGCCCCTGAACCTCGTCTATCGTTGGATGCTTGGTCTCTAGACTGATACGGTCCCGCCGCCGTGGGGAGGGTGGCGGAGGTGCAGGGTTCGGTCCGGGCGAGCCGTTTGACGGTTGCCGTCGTCGCGATGATCGTGGCGGGGCTGCTCGTGGCTTGGCGGTGGGAAGAGCAGCGCATCAACCCGACCACGGATGACGCGTTCGTTCAGGACGACATCGTCGGGGTCACCGCCCAGGTGAGCGGACCGATCGTTCGTACGTTTGTCACCGACAATCAACAGGTCAAACGCGAAGCGCCCCTCTTCGAGATCGACCCCCCGCCCCTCGTCGAGAGACAGTTCATGACGCGCGATGCCCTCGACGACGCGAGGACACGGCATCTCGTTCGGTCGCTTCCCGAGGCGGAAGTTTCCTTCTCCCTTGGACTCCTCGACGCAATCGTGAGAATCGCGCAGGGAACGGCGGTGACGTGCGACGTGCTCTCCCGCGCGCCACGGAGATGACATGAAGCGGCCCGTAGCGATGCGTCTGAGCGTTGTGCTCTGTTTGGTTTTCCTCACGGCGAGCCCGATCCGCGCGGAGGCCCCTCGACTGAGCGCAATCTCGGTTAAAACGGAGCGCGCCGAAACGGTCGTGCGCCTCGCCATCGAGGACGGCCAGGCGCGACCCAGCGTTCACATGCTGGCCGACCACCGACTGATCATGGATCTGCCCGGAGTGGTGCCTGCGCTCCCGAGCCACCGGCTCGACGCCGCGAGCGGGCAGCTACTCCGCATCCGGGTGGGTGTCCACACGGAACCCGAGACACGCACGCGCGTCGTCTTCGACCTGAGCGGCCCGACCGCCTACTCTGTCCGCTTCACGGCGACCGGGCTGGACGTGCGCCTTCGTGCCCCCGGCTCGGAGCCGGCAGAGGCCGCGGCTGCGGAATCGATCCCGGAGCCGACAGAGACTGCGGTACCGACCGCAACACCGTCGCCTCGCGCCACCGCAACCCCGAGCCCGACTGCGGCCCCCACGGCAAGCCCGTCCCCGTCTCCAGCGCCCACGGCAACACCGAGCCCGGCGCCCGAGCTCGCCACGCAAGGTAATGCAAAGCCGGCGGCTGCGGTCCCGGCGTCCGAACCGGTGTCCCCCGGTTCAGTGACCATCGACTTCCGGAAGGCCGACGTACGGACGGTGATCGGCCTCATCGCGAACGTCGGAGGCTACGACGTGATCTTCACGCCGGAGGTGAAGGGCCTCATCACCATCCAAATCATCGACGGTCCGTGGGAGGAAGCCCTCGACGAGGTGCTGGAGAAGAAGTACCTCCGGGCAACGCGGCATGCGGACTTGATCCTCGTGTCGCCGGGCCGCTGGGACTAGTGCACCGCCTCAGGCCTTGAAGTACTCTGGGTAGAACAGCGGACCTGGCGTAAACACGAGCTTGCTGTTGTCGTACAGCGGGACCGCCGCACCCGGTCTCGACGACTTGTTCTCGGACTCAACGCAACTGCGCCCCGGCGTGCGGACCGTAGGCGTGTCTGACAATGTGCGCCCACACCTCCCCTCCATCATCCGCACCTGTAATTCCTACAGCGAGCACCGCGCCGTACAACGTCGTGAGAACGGTCACCCCGAGAGTGGGAGCGACCGTCGACAAGCCCGTCTCTCCAGCGAGGCTTCGAAGGACCATCGCGAGCCCGATCAGTGTTCCGAGCAGGCCGAAGGCCGGGAACAGTCGACCGAGAGTCAGCAACACGCTCCACGCCTGCTCGCCCTCACTGGCGCGAACCCGGGCTTCGCCAAACAGGCTCGCTCAGACCTCGTCGGCATTGTTGCACTCGAGCGACTGTTGGACCGCTCGACGCACGAACACGTCCTCCTCCTCCCGCGCCGCGTCCGCGACCCGGTGGATCCGGGCCAGGCGCTTGAACGTCGTGATGCCCCGCTCGGTCTGCAGTTCCTCGGAATTCTCCGCATACAGAGCCTGCCGAAGGTGCTCCCAGGCGTCCTGAATTGCCTCCCCACAGAAGGTCACCCGGCTCACGGCGAGCGCGCCTCGGACAGTGATCAGCAGCGCGAGCGGGTCCAGAAGCCCCACAATCGCCCCCACCAGAACCAGCCCTGCTCGGCCCCACCGAGCGTCCGAAAGCCACGCAAAACGGTCTTCCATGACTGGATCCAGGGTGCCGCATCGGTGCCGGCGCGAGGTCCCCGTCGGGCCTCACGAACCGGGCGAAGGCGCCCCCGGCAGGCGGAAATCTAGGCCATTGGGCGGCGATTCTCGCCGCTTCACCCCATCTCGCGCAGGCGCAAACAATCTCTCAAGCCTCGCGGTTGGACCTCCGATTCTCTCCACGTGAGGCACCTCCATGCACACCGGTCGCGGTTCGCCCCAGCGCAGGCAGCGGGCAACTACTGTCTCCTTCTGAAACACTTCGCCGGCGCACCTTCCTAGTTGGGAACGATCATGGGGAACCAGCTTACGAACGATCTACCCGCCTGCTTTTCCCGGGCCGGCTCACAAGCACCACGACCCCACGACGGCGCACCCACGGCGTCAGACCCACGCTTCGAGTGGTCTGCCGGGACCGAAGCGGGCCCCACGGCCCGGGACTCCTTTGGGCTGTTTCCGCCCGTAGAGCTCGAGCTTCACCCCGACGACCGTGACGTCGCCCGAGAGACCGCCCAGCGGCACCTCGAGACGAACGACGCGTACGACGTTGTTCTTCGCCTACGCGCCCCTACCGGCGAATACCGGTGGTTTCTCGTCTGCGGAGCCGCCGACCCCGAAGCGACCGAACCGACCCTGCGGGGTACTCTTCACGATCTGAGCAGCCCCCAGGAGGCCCGGGGCTCCCTAGGCTCCGAGAGCGCGCAGGCCGTGGCGCTGTCTGCCTTGGCGCGTGCAGAGAAGCGCCTCGTCGAGCAGGAGAAACTCGCCCGCGACCTGGAGGCGGCACGCGAGGAAGCTCTCGCTGCCGCACGTCTCAAGTCCGAGTTCCTCGCGACCATGAGTCACGAGATCCGCACGCCGCTGAACGGCGTGATTGGCATGACCGACCTGCTGCTCGGAACGGGGCTCGACAGCGAGCAGCGCGGCTACGCAGAGACTCTCCGCCTGTCCGGCGAAGCACTTCTCAGCGTCATCAACGACATCCTCGATTTCTCCAAGATCGAAGCGGGCAAGATGGACCTCGACTGTTCGCCGTTCGATCCCGGACGCACCGTCGAAGAAGCCGCCGAGCTGCTCGCCGCGAAAGCGCACGACAAGGGCCTGGAGCTGAACTGCTGCATCGAGCCCGACGTCCCGCCCGTCGCAATGGGCGACGCACCTCGCATCCGCCAGATCCTCGTGAACCTCGTCGGCAACGCCGTGAAGTTCACGTCCCATGGAGAGGTCTCAATGCACGCGAGCATCGAGGAGGACGACGGAGATCGGCTGCTCACGCGATTCCAAGTCTGCGATACCGGGATCGGCATCGATGCCGAAGAGCTGCCGCGCCTGTTCGAGGAGTTCACGCAGCTCGATGGCTCCAACCGACGCCGGTTCGAAGGAACGGGGCTCGGCCTCGCGATCTGCCGTCGACTCGTGGAATTGATGGGCGGCGAGATCGGGGTCGAGAGCAAGCCGGGCCAGGGGTCGACCTTTTGGTTCACGATCCCACTGGAGAAGGCCGACGAAGCCGACGGCAGACAACCGGGCAACTTGGCCTCTCTTGCGGGGCTGCGGGTCCTCGGTGTCGACGAGAATGCGACCAACCGGATGATCCTGCGTGCCTACCTGGGCATGTACGGCATGGACGTCGACACGGTGGAGGATGCTCCCGCCGCACTCGACCTCCTGCGGTCCCCGGAACTCGCCGCGCGCCCGTACGACCTCGTCATCTTCGACATGTTGATGCCGGGCATGGACGGGCTGGAATTCGCGCGCGTCCTGCACGCGGATCCGCAATTCAAAGACCTCCCGCGGATCATGGCGACCTCGTACACCGAGCGTGGTCAGTCCGAGAAGATTCGCGCCGCAGGCATCGCCCGCACGCTCCCGAAGCCCTTGCGACAGTCTCAGCTGCTCGAGACCGTCCGCTCGGTCTTGAACAAGGCCCAGGAGTCTCCCAACGTGGTCGGGCAGCCGAGCGCGCCTCTCAAAGAGTGGCTCGATACGAATCCGCCGAAGATTCTCGTCGCCGAGGACAACCCGGTGAATCAACGCCTCATCCGGGCCCAGCTCGCGCGGCTGGGATGCCGCGCCACCATCGTCTCCGATGGTGTCCAGGCGGTCGACGCCGCGACGCGTTCGCACTGGGACCTCCTCTTGATGGATTGCAAGATGCCGGAGCTGAACGGCTTCGAGGCGACCACTCGTATTCGCGAACGCGAGGGGACGAACCGCCACACCTGGATCATCGCAATGACCGCGAACGCGATGGAAGGGGACCGGGAACAGTGCCTGGACGCCGGCATGGACGACTACATCGCGAAGCCGATCCAGTTGAATGACCTGGTGCACGCGCTCGAGCGGTGCCTGACGCCTGAGCCCGAAGCTGCGGCCTCTCCGGACACGGAGGCGCCACGCACCGTGGGGAAAGCGGAGGCCGAGATGAAGACCGACGACGGACCGATCCGGCTCGATGTTCTCGCGGAGCTACGGGCGGAGTTCGAAGAAGGCGGAGGTCTCGACGAGTTCACCGCAATCATCGAGCTCTACGTAAGCAACGCCCGGCGGAACTTTGCCGCTGCACGCGAAGCCCTCGAGCGCACCGACATGGATGCCCTGGGCCTCGCGGCGCATTCGCTCAAGGGCTCCAGCGGTAGCGTCGGCGCCGCACGCCTGTCGGCGATCTCGGACCTGCTCGAGTCCGTCGCCGGGGGCCGCTGCGACGGCAACGCCGGCAAGCTCCTGGGTGAACTGGGCAGCGAGCTCGAACGGGTCGAGGAAGTCCTCTCGGACAACACGCCCTAACCTCCGCTCGCGCCCACGCGGCGCTTTCCCGCCGTGCGGGCCGCGGCGCAAGAATTTGCCGGTTCGTTCGTGCCCCCCTGCGCGAGGCCCGCGACACGTGTCCGCAACGCGCCCGGCTCTTCGGCGGTCCGCGTGGGCGTCGGCTCCTCACGGACCTCCGCCGGCTCGGTGGCACGCACAGCATCGGCCCGAGCCAACAGGTCGCGGGGGCGGTCTGTGTGAGCGACGAGGCCCTGATCCAAGCTGCGCGCCTGGCCCTCGGCCTGCGTGATCAGCAAATGGAGCGAGTCATGAATCTCTGAGAGTCGGCTTCACGCTCCTGCCAGATCTTCGTGGGATCGCGTATAAGGCGGTAGAACAGGCCGCCCAGCAAGGCGATCAGAATCACACCGACTGCGACACCCGCGAACCGGAGGATCTCTTGCGTCGGAATCATGTGTCACCTCTTCCCGGCACTTTCACGCAGGAAGCCGCGCAACCGCAGCAACGCCCGCGAATGGAGCTGCGACACCCGCGACTCGGTGAGATCCAGCACTTCGCCGGCCTCCCGCATCGTGAGGCCTTCGTGATAGTACAGTTCGATCACCGTGCGTTCCTTCTGCGGCAGTCGATCGACGGCCTTCGCCAGAAATTCGACGCGCTCGCGTTCGAGCACCGCGTCCTCCGGGTCCAGGGAATCACTGGCGAGGACCTCCTCGCCCGTGGCCTTTCCATCGCGACCCGTCGACAGGTCTTCGAGACTCAACAAGCCGCCGCGGCCGATCTCGCCCAGGATCGCATGGAGTTCCGGGAGAGACTTGCCGAGCTCCTCGGCGACCTCCTCCTCCGTCGCGGCGCGACCGTGTCGCGTCTCGAGGAGTTGGTAGGTCTTCTCCAGAAGCTTCGCCTTCTCGCGCGTGCTCCGGGCGGTCGTGTCCTGCCCGCGAAGCCGATCGAGGATCGCACCGCGGATGCGGACCTGCGCGTAGGTCTCGAAGGCCGCGGCTTTGCTCGGATCGAACCGCTGGAGGGCATCCAGCAATCCACCGAGTCCCCAGCTCACGAGTTCGGAGTCTTCGACGCCCGGGGGCTTCCGGGGCGTCAGGCGACGCACGACCCGACGCACGAGCGGGAGATACTTGCGCACTGTGTCGTCGGAAATCGGCGGAGGCGCGACGGCCGGGCCGCCGCCCTCCTCAATCTGGCTCGAAATACTCACGGTTGGACTCCTTCGAGAAGACGGCGGAAGAAGAACTGCAGGCCGCCCTTAGGTCGAGGCTTTGTCGGAAGCGACAGCACTCGATCGGCGAGATAGTCGAATGCGCGGCTCACCTGGGCCCGCGGTGCCAGCTCGATCACGGCCTGCTGGCGGCGAACCGCTTCGGGCAGCTCCGCGTCGTACGGGATGAACCCGTCGTAGCGGAGCGAGACGTCGAGGAATCGGGCAGCCACGCGCGAGAGATGCGCGAAGGTCCGATCCGCCTCGGAGTCGTTCCGCGCCATGTTCACCAAGACGCCGAACTCCTGTTCCGCGTATCGAGTCGAGAGGACCTTAATCAGCGCGTAGGCGTCGGTGAGAGAGGTCGGTTCCGGCGTGACGACCACCATGGTCTCCTGCGCCGCCGTGGCGAAGAACGTGACATTCGAAGAGATGCCCGCAGCCGTGTCGACGAGCAGCACGTCGAACTGCTCCTCGAGGGAATCGACTTGCTCGAGGAGGTGCAATCGTTCCCCTGCTCCAAGCTGCGTCATGTCCTCGAACCCGCTCGAGGCAGGAACGAGGCGAATGCCTTGTGGTCCGTCAATCAGCACATCGGCGAGACTGCACTCCCCGTGGATCACGTGGCGCATCGTCGCGCGCGGATGCAGGCCGAGGAGCGTGTCGAGGTTCGCCAAGCCGAGGTCCGCGTCGAGGACGATCACGCGCTGCCCACGCCGGGCGAGCGCAACTGCAAGGTTGGCGACGACGTTCGTCTTGCCGACACCACCCTTTCCGCTCGAGACGGCGATCGCGCGAAACGACGACATCGGTTCGACCGACACCGATTCACGACGCCCGCTCTTCAACGCCGCGGCTCGCGGCGGGAACGGGACGACGTTGCCTCCCGGCGATGGCTGTTCCGATTGCCCTGCCGCCACTGTCGCGTTCGCGACTCCCTCATTCGATGCCCGATCCGCCTTCATCATGCCTCCACTTTCCACCCGCTCGGTGCAGCTCACGATCTCCGTGAGACGCACACCGAACTTCTCATTCACCACGACGGCCTCGCCGCGGGCGGTGGGCTTCCCGTTCACGAGGATGTCGAGCGGCTCGCCGGCGAGCTTCCCGAGCTCGACGACCGATCCCGACACCAGCGCCAGGAGCTGCCGAACCGGCATGCGCGTACGACCGAGCTCGACCGTGACCGACATCGGCACGTCGAGCAGCAGATCGATGCCGGGCGGTTCGTTGGATACCGCAGCGGCGGTTTCCGGCGGCGGCAGCGGCGCAGGTTCGGCCACTTTGCGCTCGATAGTCTGTTCTTCACTCATCGGTCAGGTCTCCTGCGTGAAAGAGAGGATGCGCACCACATGCCTGCCGCGGTTCGTTCCGGCGAGCCCCGTCATGACCGGCTGGCCCTCGACGAGAACGGATACGTGGTCGTCTCCCCGCGTGGGCAGCGGCAGAACGTCGCCGACCTCCAGGCGAAGAAGCTCGCGGGCCGAGAGAGTGTTCGTTCCGAGTTCGACGCTCAGGTCGACGTCGGTCTGCTGGATCGCGCCAATCAATGAGTTCAGCCATCCGTTGTCGGCATCCGCCGGGATCGAGTGGCTCTCGCCGAGGCGAGCGCGCAGCGGCTCGAGCATGGCGGCCGGGAGCGTGAGCGTGAGCTTCGTCGGTCCACCGCCGAGGTCACACTGAAGATCCACTGCGAGGACCATGTCTTCGGTGGCGGCAATCGACACGATGGCGGCGTTCACTTCGGTCCGTAGGAAGCTGCAACTCAGCTCGGCCACGAGTGACCAGGCATCCTGTAGGTCCGCGAGGACCGTTGAGGCCACCCGCGAGACGACTTGCAGCTCGATCGGCGAGTATTCCCCGATCTCCAACGTCGTGGGCGGCCGCCCCTGGCCACCGAACATGCGGTCGACCAGCTGGGACATGAGCGAAGGCCCGAGAACGAGGAGGCCGTTCCCCGACAAAGGCGCCATCGAGAACAAGCTCAGCGATGCACCCGGCTCGATTCGGTTCCGGAAACGGCCGTAGCGGAGCACCTCGACGTTTGTGATCTCGATTTCGGCGCTCGAGCCGAGCACGTGGCTCAGCGACTTCCGAAGCCGGCGCACGAAGCGATCATGAACCAGCTCGAGGCCCGGAAACTGCCGGCCCGCAGCGCGTTCTTCGCCGACGAGGTTGTAGGGGCGAGGAGCATCGCAAGGAGGCTTGTCCTCGATCGCGACGTCGCCGTCCTGCATGCCCTTCAGTAGGGCGTCGACCTCGTCCTGTGAGAGAGTACTGTCCACCGGAGCTCCTACTGAACGATGAACTCTGTGAAGTAGACGGCGCGGACGGAATCGGCCTGAAACGCCTGATTGGTGCGGCCGATCATCTCCTCGCTGAGGATGTGATCGCGGATCTGAGGCATCCGCGCGTCGAGCCACGCAGGGGGCTCTGCACCGGCGAACTCGAGCTGGATGGTCGTCTTGATGTACCGCCCGGCGTTCTCATCCGAGAGGTTCGCGATGAACGGGTCGAGAGGCTCGATCGACGTCGGCGCAAAGTCGGGCGACGGGTCGGTCTCCATCTCCGCCATGAGGACTTCGGGCGCTCCGATCGGGAGCAGGCCGGCGAAGTACGCCCCTGCACCGCCGGAGAGCAGAAGCACGGGCAAGCCGATCAGGAGAAGCTTCTTGGAGCCTCCACCCGACTTGACCTCTGCTTCCTCACCCTGTGGACCTTCACCTTCGACACCTGCCGCCGCTGCCATCGAACCCTCCTTGCCGCCCGCATCCCAGACAGGGAAGACAGGCCGGCGAAGGCCCTAAGAGCAAGCGTCGTGCCTGTTCGGGAGGAGCGGACTGTTCTGGAAAAGCTCGCACGAACCCTGCGAAAAAAGTGAGTTCGGGCGCCTGTCCCACAACGGTGCAGGTGCCGCAGCTGGTTTCCGTCAGGGGGCCGGGCCTCGCGCGGCCAGAATTCTGACCGCGCGGCGCCCTGTCAGACTATCGGACGATCTTCAGGAAGTCGTTCAGAAATCCTTCGCTGGACTGCTCGATGACCCGGCCGAGGCCCGCGGAGTCCAGGGTGACGATGGGTCGGGGTGCGGGACCCGGCCGATTCCCGGTAGAGCCCGTTGTCGAGCCTCGAAAGGCGGTCCGGGGCCGCGAAGTGGGCCAGGGCGAGCTGGTAGAAGGGCCGGTCAACGCGATGTCCGCGGCGAGTCTGCCACCCGCACGTTGGTAGTGTAGTTCGAGCTTGCGAACGCCGAATCCCAATCGGTTGGGTCAAAGGACCCCAGGGGCTCGGTCGCGTCCGCCGAAAAGTTGTTCTGGAGCGAGATCGTCCCGGTCTGCCGGACCTCCGTGTGGATGTTCCCGAAATCGGTGTCGACCTTCGGACCCGTGGCAGAGCCTGTCGAATCCAGCTCATAGCCCTGGGCCTGATGTCCCTGTCCGGTCACCAGTTGGGCATCGGAGTTGAGCAGAAAGTTTCCGGGGCGGGTGTACACAAAGCCCGCGCCCTCCTTCACCACGAAGAATCCCCGCCCCTCGATGCTGCCCTGAACGAACGACGTGCTCGAATTCGCGAGCCGGGCCGCCGGGGTGGGAGGCCTGGTCGACGTCGGGCTTGGTTTCGGTGTCGGTGTTCTGGAGTGAGTCACGCGCTTCGCGGTCGGCGCCCCCATCGATGCGCAGACCGCCCAGGAGCAGCACGGGGATGCCGGAGTTCAGATCGACGCCCGTGACCCTGCCCTGGATGAAGGTCGGAACCGCGGTGAAAGTGCCGTCCCCCCGTGCTGGAACAGACGACGACTTCGGCCGTGCCCGACGCAGCCCGGACTTCGTGGCCCAACAGGCCCAACGCATCCACCTGCGAGCCGCCCAAAGGGAAGGAGAATCCAATGGGTCAGAAAGAGCGCGGAGAAGGTGGTCTGCGACATTCAGCGCAAAACCCGCCGCCGTTTTTCGGCGGAAGAGAAGATTCGGATGGTCCTCGAAGGACTGCGCGGGGAGGAGAGCATTGCGGCTCTGTGTCGTCGCGAGAGGCTCGCTCCGAATTTGTACTACCGGTGGTCCAAGGAGTTTCTGGAGGCCGGGAAGAAGCGGCTGCTGGGAGACATGAAGCGCGAGGCGAGCGCCCGTGAGGTAAAGGGTCTGCCGGATGAGAACGACCGCTTGAAGCACGCTCTGGCCGAGACGGTGGATGTGTCGGCGAGCAGCCTCGCGATCGCGACGCTCGGGGTTGCGGATCAGGGCTCGGCGCAGTCGGCCATCGGGGCGATCATCACGGCGATCGAAACGATCGCGACCAAACGCGGTAGCCACGGCGCGGTGGGCCGTCCTGGCCCAGGCCAATCAGCAGCCGGCCCTGGCGCTCCATCTCCTCGGGTAGGCGCTAGTCCACGACTTGCTTTGCCAGGGCCGCACAGCGGCTCTCGAGATCCGCCCGATCGAGATCTCGGCCAATCCAGACCAACGCGCTCGTCCCGGGTTCCGGAACGGGCTCGAACGGTTCCATCTCGAAGCGACCGGCGACTGCGTTGATTAGCGTCCATCGAGGTCCGCCGTCGGTCCGCACCAGCCCCTTGGCGCGGTACACGTTGTCGGGAAGCTGATCGAGAAGATCTTCCAGGGCCTCGTCATCCAGGACGTGGTCCGTCGTGAAGGTGTATGTCTCGAAGCTCGGCGAATGCGTCGGGTGCCCGTGCTTTTCCGCCGGCGCGTTCGATCCGTCCCAGAGCGCCCCCGTCTCGAGGATCGCCTGAGTCGGGACCTCCCCGCGGACTCCCCGAATCATCGGCGCCCTCTCGTTGCACCGGCGGACCGCCTGCGTCGCGGCCTGGCCGTCATCGGGCACCAGATCGAGCTTGTTCAACACGAGCATGTCGGCGCGTTCGATCTGAAGGGTCGCCTCGGGCACCTCGTCGAGAACGCGCTCCACGTTGGCCGCATCCACGACGGTGACGAGGGCATCCACTCGATAGAACTCGTCGAGGCCCGGCCGGGAGAAGGTCCAGGCGACCGGCAGCGGATCCGCGAGGCCGGTTGTCTCGAGGACCAGATGGTCGAAGCCCCCGCGATCGCGGAGGTCGAACAGGGTCTGCTTCAGGTCCTCATTGAGTGCGCAGCATAGGCACCCGTTATCGAGTTCGACGAACTGCTCCGCACCCGCGACGCGTCGGCCATCGATTCCGATCTCGCCGAATTCGTTGACGACCACCGCGATCCGCAGCCCCGCGGGATCCGCCAGCAAGCGATTGAGGAGTGTCGTCTTCCCGCTGCCGAGGAAGCCGGACAACACCGTCACCGGGACCCGTACTTTCACCTAGTAGGAACCATAGCAGACGGCGATCCAAAGGCGGAGCACTGGCGCGGCTTGGGCCGTGCATTCCAACTGCCTGAACAGCAGCCCCTTGCTCCGCGCCGGTACCACCACGTAACGTACACGCTGGGATGGACACGATTCGAGATCTGCTGCGCCCCGCCGCCCGAATGCCCAGTGACATGGCACTCGTCCAGGCGAAGCTCGGCGACGCGGAGCACGCCAAAGCCATCGTGACCCTCCTTGATCTCTACGCCCAGGAGAAGATGGGCATCGGCCGGCCGCTTTCGGACGACGTGAAGAAGCGGATCGTGCCCGGCCTGCGTCAGCATCCAGCCGCCATCGCAATCCTCGCGTTTCGCACGAACGAGCCCGTGGGCGTCACCGTATGCTTTCGCGGCTTCTCGACCTTTCAGGGACAGGCCGTCGTCAACGTCCACGACCTCTTCGTCAAGCGAGAATTCCGGGGTCGACAGATCGGCCGTGAACTCCTCCGCTTCGTCGAGCGCAAGGCGCAGTCGATCGGTGCCGCGAAGATCACGCTCGAGGTCCGGGAAGACAACAAGCCCGCGCTGCGCCTCTACGAGAGCGACGGTTTCGAAGGCCAGCGAGCGCCCGACGGGCGTCCACGGACGCTCTTCCTCGAGAAGACCCTTCCACCCCGGAAGACCTGAACATGTCGTCCATCGAAACGCTCTCGAGCCAGCAATGCTTCGGCGGCGAGGTCCGGTTCTGTCGTCACGCATCCAGCTCGACGCGAACCGACATGGAGTTTTCCGTATTCGTCCCGCCGGCCGCCGCGAACGGCCCCGTGCCGGTCGTCTACTGGCTGTCGGGCCTGACCTGCACGGCCGAGAACTTCACCGCGAAGGCCGGCGCGCAACGCTTCGCCGCCGAGCACGGCCTTCTCCTCGTTGCACCGGACACGAGTCCCCGCGGCGCCGGCGTTGCCGGCGAAGACAAGACCTACGATCTCGGCACCGGCGCCGGCTTCTACCTCAACGCGACCGTGGCGAAGTGGGCCGCGAACTACCGCATGTACGACTACGTCGTCGAAGAACTCCCCGAGTTGATCCGCAGCGCCTTCCCCGCCCGTGCCGACCGCGAGTCGATCTTCGGCCATTCGATGGGAGGACACGGCGCTCTCGTCTGCGCGCTTCGCAACCCGGGCCGATATCGCTCGGTCTCCGCGTTCGCGCCAATCGTAGCTCCGACGGCTTGCCCCTGGGGGGAACGGGCCTTCACCGAGTATCTCGGCCCCGACCGCACGACCTGGGAAGCCTGGGACGCACACCTGCTGGTGCGCGGGGCCTCAGAGCGGCTCCCTCTTCTAATCGACCAGGGAGAGGCGGATGGCTTCCTCACAGACCAACTGATGCCCGAGCGCATGGAAGAGGCCTGCCGCGCAGTCGATCATCCGATCGAGGTCCGACGCCGTCCCGGGTACGACCATAGCTACTACTTCATCGCGAGCTTCGTCGGCGAGCACCTCGCGCATCACGCACGGGCGCTCGCCGACTGACCTCGCGGCGTCACTCGCGGCTCAGGCGATCGCCTTCTCTGCGCGAAGCGACTCGATTTCGGCCGAATCAAAACCCCAATCCGCCAGGGCTTCGTTCGTGTGGGTGCCGGCATTCGGCGGCGGACCCTGGATTCCCGGGGCCGTACGGCTGAAGCGCGGCGCAGGGCTGGGCTGCACGAGCCCCTCGCGTTCGACGAACGTCCCGCGAGCCTTGTTGTGCGGATGGTCCGGCGCTTCCTTCATCGAGAGAACCGGAGCGAAGCAGACGTCCGTTCCCTCGAGGTCCGTGCACCACTCGTCGCGCGTCTTGGTCTTGAAGAGCGCTTCGACGGTGCCCTTGTTGGCCTCCCATTTCGAGCGGTCCATCTGACCACCCAGTGCGTCGCCGTCCAGGCCCGTGCGCCGGAGGAGCTCGGAGTAGAACTGCGGCTCGATCGAACCGATCGAGATGAACTTGCCGTCCTTGCACTCGTAGACGTCGTAGAAGTGCGCACCGCTATCGAGAAGATTCGTTCCGCGTTCCTCCTGCCAGAAGCCCACGCCCTGCATCCCGTGGAACATCGCCATCAAGATGGCCGCTCCGTCGACCATGGCCGCATCCACGACCTGACCTTTGCCGGAGCGCTGACGTTCGATGATCGCGCAGGCGATTCCGAATGCAAGGATCAACCCACCCCCACCGAAGTCACCGATGAGGTTCAGGGGAAACATCGGCTTCTCGCCCTTGCGCCCCAGCGGCTCGAGCGCACCGGCGAGCGAGATGTAGTTGATGTCGTGACCGGCGGCCATCGCCATCGGGCCGTCCTGACCCCAACCGGTCATCCGGCCGTAGACCAGACCGGAATTGCGCGCGAGGCACGGCTCTGGACCGAGCCCGAGTCGCTCCATGACGCCGGGACGAAAGCCCTCGAACAGAGCGTCCGACTTCTCGATCAGCTTCATGACGACCTCGACGCCCTTGGGGCTCTTGAGGTCGACGCCGACGCTGCGCCGACCCCGCGCGAGCAGGTCGCCACTGACGCCGGGCTCGCGAACGCGGTCCGCGCGGTCGATCCGTAGGACCTCGGCACCCATGTCGGACAACATCATTCCGCAGAACGGGCCTGGCCCGATGCCGGCGATTTCGATGACGCGAATTCCTTCGAGTGGACCCACCTGCTCCTCCTTGCTGTGTGCTGATGCCTGAATATCCGCCCGCTCGGCGGCTCGATCTCGGGCCCTAGGAGGCCGCGTCCACGCCTCGTCTGAAGCGGGCGGCTGTCCTCTCCAGGGCCTGGTCCACGAGCGTATAGAACACGGGTACGACGACCAAGGTCAGCACGGTAGAGGCCACGATGCCCCCGGCGACGACGACTCCGAGCGGGCGTCGGCTCTCCGCACCGGCGCCGAGCCCGATGGCGATCGGCAGGATCCCGAACAGGGTCGAAAGCGCAGTCATGAGGATCGGGCGCAACCGTACGACGCCGGCTTCCACGATCGCCTCGTGAACGGTCTTTCCAACGGCCCGCAGGCGGCCCGCGTAGTCGACCAGGAGGATCGAGTTCTTCGTCACGAGCCCCACCAGCATCACCATGCCGATGAAGCTGTAGATGTTGAGCGTCATCCCCAGAGCGAAGAGGAGCCCGAACGCTCCGAACAAGGCCAGGGGCAGCGCCAGCAAAATGGTGAAGGGATGAACGAAGCTCTCGAACTGGCCGGCGAGCACCAGGTACACGGCGACGATCGCGAGAACGAACGTGAACGCGAGGCCGTCGAACGATTCCTCGAACTCCTTGGACTCCCCGCTAACGGCCGTCGTGAACCCTGGCGGCAACACCTCGCGCGCGACCTCCTCGACTTCCGCCAGCGCCGTCCCGAGCGGCTTCCCCTGGAGGTTCGCGTCGATGATGACGGACCGCCTCCGGTTGTAGTGGTTCAGGCTGCTGGGCCCGACTCCCTCGACGACTTCAACCACGCTTGCGAGCTGCACGAGTCGCCCCGTGCGGCTTCGCACGTACAGCCGCTCGATCTGCTGCGGCGTCTGGCGATCCAGCTCGGAGAGCTGTACGATCACGTCGTAGCGTTCGTTGCCGCGGCGGAACTTGGTCACGTCGCTGCCACCGAGAAGGATCCGCAACGTGTTCGCGACGTCGGCAACGCTCACGCCGAGCGCTGCGGCGCGGTCCCGATCGATCTGGACCCGGAGCTCCGGCTTGTTGATGCGAAGATCGCTATCCACGTCCGTCAGGCCCGGGAGAGCCCGAACACGCTCGACCATCCGCGGCGTAAACTCCTGAAGTGCCTCGAAGTCCGGATTCTGGATCACAAACTCGAGTGGCTTCCCACGGCCCCCCGTCGGCAGGCCCGAGAAGGGGGTGGCGAACACCCGAATGCCCGGGATCTGGCCGAAGCGCGAACGCAACATCCCGAGGAGCTCTTGCTGCGAACGCTCTCTCTTTGAACGAGGATGAAGGCGCGCGAAGATGATACCGCGGTTCGTAGCCCCGACGCCCCCCGAGCCGACCCCGATGAAGGCCGTACCGGCGCGCATCTCGGGCAGACCATCGAGGATCTCCTCCACCTGAATCTGAAGTCGGTTGTGGTGCGCGAGAGTGGAGCCCTCGGGCGATTCGATGATGACCAGGAAGCCGCCGCGATCCTCGGAGGGCACGAATTCCTGCCCGAGAAGGAAGAAGAGTACGCCTGCACACGCGACCAGGACGGCCGAACTCAGCACGACGATGCCCCGATGGCCGAGAGACCACAGGAGGACGCCCCTGTAACGCTCCGCCAATGCGACGAGCGCAGCTTCGAATTTCGCGAACACCCCACCTGGCTCATCCAGGACGAGCAGGCGGGAACAGAGCATTGGTGTCAACGTCAGGGCGACGACCGACGATGCAACGATCGCAACGGCCACCGTCACGCCAAACTCGAAAAAGAACCGACCGATGATGCCCTGAATGAAGGCCACCGGGACGAAGACCGCGACCAGGGTCAACGTCGAGGCGATCGCCGCGAAGGCGATCTCGTTCGTGCCGATCAGCGCCGCCTCCCGCCGAGCGAGCCCGCCCTCCATGTGCCGATGAGCGTTCTCGAGAACGATGATCGCATCATCGACCACCACGCCGATCGACAACGTCAGCGCGAGGAGCGTCAAGCTGTTGATGGTGAAGCCGAAGAAATACATCGCACCGAACGTCGCGAGCAACGACGTTGGAATCGTGATCGCCGGAATGAGCGCGCTGCGCGGCGTGTGGAGGAACAAGAAGATCACCAACACCACCAGCAGGCCCGCGATCACCAGTGCTTCCTGGACCTCCGCGACCGAGTCCTCGATGAAGCGCGCCCCGTCGTACGAGACGGTCATGTGATACCCGGGAGGCAGCGCGCCCTGCATTGCCGCGACCTCGGCGCGGACGGCGCGGGCCACCGCGACCGCGTTCGAGTTCGACTGCTTGATGATTCCGACAGAAACGTGCGGCCGCAGGTTGAAGCGTGCGAGGCTACGCTCGCCTTCGTCGCCTTCCACCGCCCGACCCACTTCCCGCAGGCGAATGGGTGCGTCGCCCCGGTACGCGACGATCAGGTTTTCGAACTCTTCCGCCGAAGAGATCTCGCCCTCGGTCTTCACCACAAACTCTCGAGTGTGCCCCTCGACGCGGCCGGCGGGGATCTCGACGTTCTCGCGCTGGAGCACCGCAACGACGTCGTTGACCGTCAGTCGGTGCGCTCCGAGGCGTGCGGCATCGAGATAGATGCGAATCGCGAGTCGCTTCTCGCCCCCAATCGGCACGGAACCGACCCCCGGCAGGCGCTGAAGCCGCTCTTTCACTACAGTGTCGGCGTAGCCGGACAGATCGCGAAGGCTCGCCCGGTCGGCGTTCAGCGAGATCCAAAGGATCGCGCGCGCGTCGAGATCGATCTTGCTCACGACCGGCTCTTCCGTATCCGGCGGAAGCTCCGAGCGGGCGCGCGCGACTCGGTCGCGAACGTCCTGGGCTGCGAGATCGATGTTGCGATTGAGGTCGAAGCGGATCGTGATCTTGCTCACCTGCTCGACGCTGGATGACGTCAGAGTGTCGATCCCTTCGATCGTGCTGACGACTTCCTCGAGGACTTCGGTGACCTCTTTCTCAACGACCTCAGGGCTCGCTCCGGGCAGAACCGTCACGATGCTCACCGTTGGGAACTCGATATTGGGCAGTTCCCGAACGGACAGGTTCGAGTACCCGATCGCTCCGAAGAGGATGAGGATCAGAGACAGGACGGTGGCGAGGACAGGCCTCTCGATCGATAGGGACCAGGGGGACATCGTCAGCCCGGGGCTGCCACGGCACGAACGGCAGCCGGCTCGCCCTCGCGCAGCTTCTCGTGGCCCGTCACGACGATGGTCTCACCGGGCGCGACACCGCTCACGATCTCGACCCGGCCGGGAAGCCGGACTCCCGTTCGGACGGTACGCGCGCTGGCATTGCCGTCCTTCACGACAAACAGCAGGAGGCGGTCGGCCGTGGGAACGATGGCCTCCTCGGGCACGACCGGCGCGTTCTCCCGGCGTTCGAGCCGAACCTCCACGCCACCGAACTGCCCCGGACGCAGCAGACGATCCGGATTCGGCACCTCCGCCTTCACCGTGACGGTACGGTTCTCGGCGTCGACGGCGGGATCCACGAACGTAATCTCACCCGGGAACGGGCGCTCGGGCAGGCTCGAGACGCGCGCCGTCACTGCGAGACCCGGAGCCAGTCGCGCGATGTACCGCTCGGGTAGAGCGAACACGAGTTCGAGCGGATCGTCGTCGATGAGGAGCCCGATCGGCTCCCCCTGGGCAATGAAGGCACCAGGATCGACGCGAAGCCGGCCGAAGACGCCGGCGAACGGAGCTTCGACGACGGTCTCGTCCAACTCGGCTTTGGCGAACGCCAGGTTGGCGCGAGCGACTCCCAGCGCCGCCGCAGCGAGGTCGTACTCGGACTGCACGTCGTCGTGATCCTGCTCGGACGCAATGCCTCGTTTGCGCAGGGCCCCGGAGCGAGCCGACGTTCGCTTGGCACGCGCAACGCGGACCTCGGCCTGCGCCAGAGCAGCCTTGGCCTGATCGAGGCGCGCGACGAGGTCGCGGTCGTCGAGCTGAACCAGGGGCGTGCCCTGCTCCACTCGTTCCCCCTCACTCACCGGCAAACTCCGGATTCGACCGGACCGCCGGGCCTTCACCTCGACCCGCTGGTCCGCTTCCAGGCTGCCGACGGCTTCCACGAGCACGTCGACGTCCTCCGCAGCGACTTCGGCCGTCTCCACCGGGATCGCGGGACGGGCCGCGTCCGCGCCCGTCTCGGAAGCCCCGCCGCAGGCCTGGCTGAGGCCGGCGACAAGCGCCAGGAGCGCAAGGCCAGCCCGAAGATCGGGGCCAGAAGCCATCGCTTCAGCATAGGGCACCCCGGAGCGTGTTCAAGCGCAACCCTTGACGGACGGCCTGGCAGCCCGGAGGATCGCCGCCCCCATGCTGAACGGAATCTGGCTCTTTCTCATGCTCGGCTCGATCGTCTACGCGGCCTGGAACGGACGCCTGGCTGAAGTCACCGAGGCGCTGTTCTCGAGCGCGGGCGCGGCCGTGACGCTCGTCATTGGTCTCGTCGGCATCATGATGTTCTTGCTTGGCCTGATGCGGGTCGCCTTCGATGGCGGTCTCCGGGCGGCGATTGCGCGCGCGCTGGCTCCGCTCCTACGGCGCCTGTTCCCCGACGTGCCCTCTGACCATCCGGCGATGAGTTCGATGGTGATGAACATGGCCTCGAACATGACCGGCCTCGGGAACGCGGCAACGCCCTTTGGCTTGAAGGCCATGACCGAACTGGACCGGCTGAATGAGCACCCCGGATCGGCTTCAGATTCGATGGTGTTGTTCCTTGCGATCAACACCTCTGCAATCACGCTCCTGCCGCCCCTCGGCACGATAGGCGTGCGACTCGCCGCCGGGTCTCCGCACCCCGAGATCATCTGGGCGCCGACCTTGATCGCAACGACGTGCTCGACCGTTGCAGCCGTCGGTGCGTTCTATCTGCTTCGCCGACTCCCGCGGTTTCGCCACCAGGATGTCGCCGGCGGCGCAACCGCTCGCCCCGACGTGGGCGACGACCCGTCCGCCGATGAGGCGCCGCCCGCAGTCGACCCCGAGGGATCTACGGGCTCGCGCCGTGTGGCGATCTTCGTCACAATCGTGGCCCTGGCCGCAGGCTTGGCCCTCGACCTGAATCGGATCGCGACAGACAACGCGTCGGCGGACATCCTTCGCGTAGCCGTGCAGACCTGGTTGTTCCCGCTTCTCGTCGCAGGACTGCTCCTGATTGGCTGGGCCGGCCGGGTTCGGGTCTACGAATCCATGATCGAAGGCGCGAAAGAAGGACTCTCCGTGGCCGTGCGGATCGTGCCTTACCTCGTTGCGATCCTCGTGGCGGTCGGGATGTTCCGCGCGTCGGGCGCACTCGACCTGTTCGTTTCGGCCCTCGACCCGTTCACCAGTCGCATCGGCGTCCCCGCCGAGGCCCTGCCCATGGCGCTTCTGCGGCCCCTCAGCGGGTCGGGCGCATTCGGCGTCATGAGCGAAATTCTCAGGGCCCACGGCCCGGACTCCTTCATCGGGCTGCTGGCGAGCACGCTTCAGGGCTCGACCGAAACCACCTTCTACGTGCTCGCCCTGTACCTCGGCGCGGCCGGCGTCCGCGATGGGCGCCACGCCCTCATCGCGTGCTTGACGGGTGACGTCGCCGGCTTCTTCGGCGCCGTCGCCGCGTGCCACTGGTTCTTCGGTGATTTACCAACGTGACTTGGTCAGGCGCGTGTTCTAGACGAGCAGCATGAAGTATCTACATACGATGGTGCGGGTCAGTGATCTCGACGCGTCGCTCGACTTCTGGATCGCGAAGCTCGGCCTGGAGCAGCTGGGGCGGTACGACAACGAGGCCGGGCGATTCACCTTGGTCTTCCTCGCGGCGCCCGGAGATTCGACCGCGCAAGTCGAGCTCACGCACAACTGGGACCCCGAAGAGCTGGGCGACGGCCGTAACTTCGGGCACCTCGCCTACGCCGTCGAGGACATCTACGCGACGTGCCGGGGTCTGCTGGATGCCGGGGTCGTAATCAACCGACCACCGCGCGACGGACACATGGCCTTCGTGCGGTCTCCCGACGGCATCTCCATCGAGCTCCTGCAAAAGGGCGAGTCCCTGGCCCCGAAGGAGCCTTGGCAGTCCATGGAAAACACGGGATCTTGGTGAGTTCAGCGGAAGTTCTGCGGGGCGACCGGGCCGACCTCGATCTCCGCGCCGCGCGGCTCGTCTCGAATGCCATCGAGCAGTGCGCGGCCACCCAACCGCAGGTCGTGCTGGGCGTGGTTGGGGGCAGGAGTGTTGGCGGCATCTACGCACACCTCGAAGGGATGCCCCTTCCGTGGCACAAGCTCCACGTTTTCCTCGCCGACGAGCGCCTCGTGCCGGTCAGCAGCGACGAGAGCAACTTCAAGCTGGTCAAGGACGATCTGCTGTCGGCCCCCCTTGGCGACGGACGAATGCCCGAAGCGAACGCACACTCGTTCCCATTCCGGCCAGACCAAGCGGACGCCGGCGTCGCCGCCTACGATGCTGCCCTGGCGGCCGTCGGCGGGCGCTTCGACATCGCAATTCTCAGTGCCGGCGAGGATGGCCACACCGCGTCTCTGTTCCCGGGCCACCCCGCGCTCGACTCTGGCGCCAGCGGGTTCGTGCTGGTCGAGGGCTCGCCCAAGCCGCCGCCGCGCCGCATCAGTGCCTCGCTTCCCCTCCTCGCGAAGACCCGCTTTGGCGTGGTCGTGTTCTACGGAGAGAGCAAGCGGGCCGCGCTCGAGAAGTTCACCGCCCCGGACGTGGAACTCGAGCAGTGCCCCTCGAAGGTCGTCTCGAAGATGGAACAGGGCATCGCCCTGACCGACCTCGACTGATCAAAATCCGAGGAGTTTCTCCCGGAGGCTCGGGGTCGGCGTCGGCCCCGTGATCGGCGCGCTTCGCTCGACCCGGTTCACCAGAACCCACTGAGAACCGAACTGGGTATAGCCGGTGATCTTCAAGAGCTCGTTGGGCTTCGAGGCGCGGATCTCCTCCAGCTGGTCCGCGCCGCCTTGGAAGACGAAATTCGGTTTGATCGGCTGTACTTGCGAGACCAGTTCCCCCGCCGTCGGCCCCGTCGCCGTAAGCGTGATCAGATTCGTGAGCGCGAAAGGCTTCAGGTCCCCGTCCCCGATGCGCACCTGAAACATCTTCCAGGGCTTGACCTGTTCCCTGGAACCCCCCAAATAGCCTTCGATTCGGACCTCTACCTGCCGCGGAGTTCCCCCGATTCCGAGGATCGCGGCCAGCGCCAGCAATAATAGCGTCTTCATGACGCGAGCCTATCCCCACTCCCTCGGCGAGGCCATCCCGACGGCCCACCCGACAACCCGTGTCAAGACCGACCCATTGCTTGACACATTGTTAGGGATTCGATAGCCAGGCACCGATCACGTTTGATTTTCGGAAGGAGTGCGAGGGGATGTTGAGGGACGAATCTCAGATCAGCCGGCAGGCACGTTGGCAACGAAAGCACCGAGCGATGGGCCTGTGCGTCCTTTGCAGCAAGCCCGCCTTCAAGGGCTGGCGCTGCAAGAAGCACTACGAGCAGCACAAGATCACGATGCGGCTGCGGTACATCCCGAAGGTCCGTGGGCGGTATAAGGTCAAGGTTGGTAGCTCCTCGCTGACCGAAGCCACGGCCAAGCGCAAAAAAGCGACGAAAGCCGCGCCCGAAAAAAAGAAGGCCGTGAAAGCGACCACGAAAGCGGCAAAACCCGCCTCGAAGGTGATCAAGAAGGACACCGTGAAGGCGGCGACCCGGAAGGTCACCGCGAAGAAGACGGCTACACGCAAGAAGACCACGTCTGCGGCAACCGCGAAGAAGACGGCTGCCCGCAAGAAGACCGCGTCTGCGGCAACCGCGAAGAAGACCACGTCTGCAGCAACCGCGAAGAAGACGGCTGCCCGCAAGAAGGCGACCGGCTCGGCTCGGAAAACCGCGACGCGGCGCACGACGAGGCGGAAAGCCGCCAAAGCCTGATCGCAGGGGCGCACGGCGCTCCTGCTCTCGGCCTGGCGCTCTAAGCGATGGCCGCGACCGCGCAAAGGATGCGGGTGGCCTTTTGCCAGGCCGCAGGAGAGGTGCAGCTTCGCGAGGCGGCGGTGCCCCGCCCCGTCGGGGACGGTGAGGTGCTGGTTCGCGTGCGGCGTTGCGGCATCTGCGGCAGCGACCTGCACTGGTACAACGGGGAGACTCCCCCTCCCCTGGTTTGCCCGGGCCACGAGATCGCCGGCGTCGTCGCCGCGGTGGGAACAGGCGTTGCGAACCTGAGCGAGGGAGATCGGGTCACAGCCGAGGGGATGCGAACGTGCGGCGCGTGCGCGTTCTGCCGGGCCGGCCGCAGGCAGCTGTGCCCCGGCATTCGGATCCTCGGCCTCTCGACCCCCGGAGGGTTCGCCGACTACCTGCTCACCGATGCCCGCCACCTCTACGCGGTGCCGGACGGGATCGACGACGAGCTCGCTCAGCTGACCGAGCCGCTCGCCGTCGGCATCCACGCGCTGCACCAAGCGGACTTCCAACCCGGCGGGCGGGTTCTGGTTCTCGGGGCCGGCTCGATCGGTCTGCTATGTGTCCCCGCCGCCGTTGCCGCCGGCGCAAGCGAGATCGTCGTGTCGGCACGGCGACCGCACCAACGGGACGCGGCTCTCGCCCTCGGGGCGCATCGGGTGATCGACCCCGCGAGCTTGCGCGGCGCAGCCGTGGCCCGCGCCGACGCGGGGTTCGATCTGGTGATCGATACGGTCGCCGACCCGAAAACCAGCCTCGAAGATGGCCTCCTGGCCGTCCGGCCCGGTGGAGCGGTGGTGGTCGTCGGGGTTTACACGGCGCGAGCGTCCCTCGACGCGCTGCGGCTCATGACGCACGAGATCCGGCTCATTGGTGCCATGTGCTATGCTGGGACTGGAAACCGAGCCGATTTCGAGGTTGCCCTCGGCCTCCTCGAGAGCGACGGAGAGGCCATCCGCAGGGAGATCGTGACCCATCGGGTCCCGTTTGAGGCCCTCTCGGAGGGCTTTCGGCTCGCGGCGGACAAGACCACGGGTTCGGTCAAGGTGAGCGTTGCGATTTCCGACTAGGATCAGACCGTTAGCTCGTAAGGATCCGCCCACCGGAACGTCAGTTTCGGCCCGATGGCGGTGGATGCGGGTGTCCTCGGAGCGGGGACGTGGGTGGGGTTGGTTCAGCGACCGGCAAGGCGGGCACGCGTGAGCCCGGGCCGCGACAAGCTCCAGGCCGTCCCCGACGCGCCGACCTCCGACGCCCACCACAAGGGCCTCGCTTTCGTTGAGCGCTGCCGGGCAGGAGAGCTAGGCATCCAAGAGGAGTTCCTTGAAGCCTACGGCCCCCTCGTCCGCTTCGCGATGTCTTCCGTGCTTCGGCAGCGAAGCGTTCGGCTCGAAGCCGAGGAGACCGCCGACCTCTTCCAGAGCCTTCTCCTGTCGTTCTTCGATCGAGGGTGCCGCCGATTGAAGATGTACGACGGCCGCGGCGGCGCGTCATTCGCGACCTTCGTGCGCGTGTGCGCCACCCGCCAGACTCTCGACCACCTCCGACACCTTCGCCGACAACCAACCTTCGTTCGCGAGGATAGAACCACCACCGGGCGCGGACTCTTCGACGACATGCCCGACCCCGGCGCCGGGCCCGAAGCGGCCGCGGCCACCGCAGAACGCATCCGTCAGCTGGGCAACCTGGTGGCGACACTACCGCCGCGCGAGCAGATGCTGGTGCGACTGCACTTCATCGACGGCCGCAGCATCCCCGAGGTCGCCCGGGTGCTCGGCATCACCGACAACGCGACACACGTGCTCAAGTCACGCCTGCGTGCAAAGCTGCGAGAGCGGATGGGGCTGGACGATCATGAGTGACCTGCTCAGACGTGCGCTCGGTGACGTGCCGACCGAGGACCACCTCGGTGACGCGCTCCTGAGCCGCTATCTCGATGGGGCGCTCGAGGGCCCCGACCGAGAATCTGCCGAGCGGCACCTCGGGAGATGCCCTCGTTGTACCGAGGATCTCGCCGCTGCCGTTCGCGTCGAGATCGAGGCAGAAGCGCTCGAGGTCACTCGCCCGCGCGCTGCGCCGCAGGCCGCGCGCCCGGTCGCACGAGCCGAGTCCTCGACGCGCACCTGGCTTCGACTGGCCGCAGGCATCGCTCTCGTGTTCGGCGCGCTCCTGCTGAGCCGCGAGGCCGGGCGACTCGTTGCCGGACGGCTCGAGCCCGTCCTCGTCGCGCAACTCGAGGAGTGGACCGAGCGCGATGTCACGACGAAGGGCACCTCACTCGTCGTCAGCGGTGGGCCCGGAATCGAAGTCGCCGGTCTAGAGATCACCGACGACCCGAGCTTCTCCGATGAGAACTTCGCCTCCGTCGAACGAATCGCGCTTCACGTGCATCCGTCCGCTCTTCTCGGCGGCCGACTCGAGGGCTCCGTCGAGCTCGATCGTCCAGTCCTCCGCCTTGTTCGAAATGCGGGCGGTGAGTGGAACATCGAGACCCTCGGTGGCCGGGTTCCCGGCGCTCGCGGAGTCGCCGGCATCGTTCGAGCCGAGGTCGACCGCGCTCTGGAGCAAGCCGCCGCGGGCCTCCCTCCGACCGGCATCACGGACGAGCCCCGCGTCCAGCTTACTTCCGCGACCATCGACGGCGGCATTCTCGAGATCGAGGACATCGGAGGCGGCGGCGAGCCCCTACGGGTCCAGAACGTCAACCTTTCGTACCACGGGATCCCCGGGCGACGTGCCGCGCTTTCACTGGACGGTCAGCTCGGATCCGAGAAGGACCGCATCGCACTGCGCGGTGAGGTCGGTCCATTCGAGGGAAGCGTCGTCCCCGTGTACCGCTTTCGTGAAGTCGAGCTCGAAGCCGTCCCGGTGGCGAAGATACCCGGCGGGCCCGCAGCGGTCATCGGTCAGCTCACGTTCGATGGCCATCTAGAGAGCGCGGGACGCGCCCTCGGAGAGATCGTCGCGGCCGCACGCGGCGGTGGCGAGATCGGACTGTGCTGCGGAACGTTCAAAGGACGCAATCTCGCACGGGACTTCCTCGAGCGCCTCGGCGAACTTTCGGGCGGACGCCAGCTTCTTCGCGCTGCGCGCAACGATGCGGCGCTCGCCTCCGCACTTGCGTCGGCCGATACTCCCTACGACCGTCTGGGTGGCATGGCCGATCTCGACCCCGGCACGCTCCACATCGCAGGACTCGAAGTCGACACGGGCCTCTTCCGCGCCGACGCCGACGCATCCATCGGACTCGAAGGCACTCTCGCCGCCGAAGGCTCCATCCAACTCTCGCCGGAAGTCGGCGCGATTCTGCTCGCGGCTGCGCCGGCGTTCGATGCCCTCTCCGAGACCGACGGCTCGATCCACTTGCCCTTCCGGGCGAGCGGCAGTTGGGCGAACCTACAGATCGACCTCGACGTGAAGGCACTCGTCGCGCGCCTCGGCATTGCGACGCCGCCGAGCCTTCTGGCCCTGTTCCGTCATGGCGGGAAGACGAACGGACTGTGGGCCGCGCTCGCCTCCTCTCCGGGCTGAACTACCCGAGCGAGAGAGCCTAAGCGATTTCGTCGGGGAGCTTACGCGGAAGCAGAAGAAGCACGCGGGTACTACTGCGATCGATCGAACTGATCAGCAGCAGGTCGCCATTTGCGTTGATGTCCGCGATCGAGATGTCGTCGACGAGGATGCCGCCGTCTACCTCGGCGCCAAGCTCCAGCAACGTCTCCAGCGGCCCGCCATTCCAACGAATGAGTCGCGTACCACTGATTTTGCGGTCACCGTTCTCCTCATCGATGACGCCGAGCCTCGCGACGAAGACGACGTCGCCATTGACGCCCACTCGAACCTGCTGGATGTCGAGGATGTCCTGCGGATCGCCCTTATGGTCATCGGCGAAGCCTTGCCCCTCATGGACGATGTAGCTTCGCCGCCCGTCCTTCCAGGCGCGGAGGCTGACCAGGTTGTTCCCACCAGCCGCATCGGACTCGAAGAACACGCGGTAGATCACCTGGTTGTTGCCGTCGATGCCTTCGGCCCGTACGTCGACCTCGGGATGCCCCTCGAAGTTGCCGCCGTTCTTCTCGACCGTGGTGAGGAAGCCCTCGTCGTAGAACAACACGTGCTCCTGATCTCGCTCTCCGTCGCCGTCGGTATCGAAAAAGCCGTCGATCGCGATGGCGCCCGTCGGTGAGATCGCACGGGGCCTGGCGGAGAACAACACGCCGAGCCCCTCGATGTTGCCGCGACGAGCTAGGAGGCCCTCGAACTCACCATCCCGGATCAAGCCGATCAGCGGCTCGTTCCCGCGGGCCGGGAGTCCGACGGCGGTTTCTCCGCGCGAGTTCGCCTCGAGAAGGACCGAAGTCGGCGTCTGGTCGCTGAGCGCGTTCGGAATCTCAACGCGGCTTCCCTGGCCGTTCTGAACCGCGTATACGCGGAGATCGCAGCTGATGTCCGGGTCGGTTGGGTCCGTGTTGTCGACCGTGCACGGGCTCGTGCCGAGGGTGAACACGACGCTCCCCGATCCGGCGACACGCATCGCTCCCAGCGTACGAAACCCATCCGGAGTCTCGCCCGGCGGCGTCCGCGCCAACGTCGACAGTTCCGACCCGTTCCAGAAGAACAAGCCGTCGTTGTCGAGCTCGTTGCCGACCTCGAAAGCGAACTCGCCCGTCGGAGCCATGCTCAGGTTACGAACGTTGGCGAACGAGAGACCCTCGGCGCGGGAATCTCCTACGGTGAGGACGGATCGCATGCCTCCATCCGGACTGCGGAGAAAGACGCCGTTTCGAGACGGCGTGGCGCGCTCCGAAGCGATGATCGCGACGGTGCGGTCGTCAGACATCTTCGCCGACTCGATCGTGCCGACCCTGAACTCGCCCGGGAATGTGTTTCCATCGCGGGCGAGCACACGCAGCTTGTCCGGCGTCGGCGGAGGATCGCCACCGCCACCACCACCACCACCACCACCACAGCCCTCCGTCACCAGAACCGTGGCAGCCAGGGCCATTCCAAACAGGCCAATCCGTCGAGACCGCATTTTTATCATCATGAGCATCACCTTCGGGTGGGAGTGAGCCATCAGGGTAAGGCCAGAATCACGATCTCAGCAAGGGGGTACGCAATGCCAATCGGACGATCCGGGAGCCGCCTCCACAACCGACATGTGGATTGCTCGATGGTCTGCCAAGGCGCCGCCTTCCCGACACCGGCGGGGTGGGCGGAATCAGGCCCTGGAACGGAGTTCTGCGGGCGATTCCGGGACGAGATGCCCGTCCTGCTCTACCCGCAGGGCGCCGACCAGGTCGTAACGCTGCCAATAGATAAGCCGCTGCCTTGGCCGACTCGGCTCGTGACGCGGCTTGTCGTAGACCCACTTCTCGTTGAACTCGATCCCGTGTTCGGTCGTGAGTCGCGGCTCGTTCACGCTTCCGACCGTGTGGTCGGGGGTGCCGAACAGCCGAACGATCTCGTTTCGGCTCAATACGGCTTCCTGTTTGGTATCGATCTCGGTCTCGGCCATGGCTCCGTCTCCGCTCAGATATCGAAGGACACGCCGTCGAGAGGACAGCCGCCGTGCTCGATGTGCGCCTCGAACTCGCCCCGAAACCGCCGCAGGAACCACCCGGTCCCCCACGCAGCTGCGTCGGAGAGAGCGCAGATGGTGTGTCCCTCCATGAAGCTCGTGACTTCATCGATCGTGTCGAGGTCCTGGATCGTCGCCGTGCCGGCCTCGACCGACTTCGTCAGCTGGTGCAGCCAGCCCGTTCCCTCACGACATTGCGTGCACTGACCGCAGGACTCGTGGCGGAAGAACCGTGCGATCACCATGGCGGCTCGCACGAGACAGGCCTGATCATCCATGACTATGATCGCACCGGTGCCGAGGAGCGTCCCTGCTTTCTGCAGGCTGTCGTGATCCATCTCGACTTCCATCGCCATCTCGGCGGTGAGAACCGGCATCGACACACCGCCGGGAATGACGGCCTTCAGCGTGCGCCCGGGTCGGAGGCCTCCGGCGTGCTCGAAGATGATCTCGCGCAACGGAACGCCCAGCGGCAGCTCGTACACACCCGGCTTCATCACGTTGCCGCTCACACCAAAGATCGTCGTTCCGGTGCTCTTCTCCTTGCCGATCCCCTTAAACCAGTCGGAGCCCTTCAAGACGATGTGCGGGACGTGGGACATGCTCTCCACGTTGTTGATCACGGTCGGCTGCTTCCAGAGCCCGGACACGGCAGGGAACGGCGGTCGCTTGCGCGGTTGGCCCTTGCGGCCCTCGAGGGACTCCATCAGGCCCGTCTCTTCGCCGCAGATGTAGGCGCCGGCGCCACGGTGCACGAACACGTCGAAGTCGAGACCGCTGCCGAGGATGTTCTTCCCGAGATACCCGGCCGCGCGCGCTTCTTCGACGGCTCCCGTCAGGGTTTCGAAGGCGCCACGATACTCTCCGCGCATGTACACGTAGGCAGCGTCGATCGTGTTGGCCCAGGCTGCGATCAGGAGACCTTCGATCAGCTTGTGCGGGTTCCGCTCGAGGATCTGGCGATCCTTGAAGGTGCCCGGCTCACTCTCGTCCGCATTGCAGGCGATGTAGCGAGGACGCCGGCCGTCCTTGGGCAGGAAGCTCCACTTCATGCCGGTGGAGAAGCCCGCACCGCCGCGGCCCCGGAGCCCGGACGACTTCACTTCTTCCACGATGTCCTCCGGCTTCATCGACTGCAGCGCTTTCGCCGCGGCCTCGTAACCGTCGTTCTGCTTGTACTTCTCGATTGAGGTCCAGTCCTCGCCCTCGGGCGGGAGCAGGAGTCGGAGCTGTTCCGTCATGCCCTAACCCTCCCCGTCTTTCGCAGCATCCTGCGCCGCGAGCCGGGCGCGCAATTCTTCGAGCAATCCCAGCAGGTCGTCCCCGCTGAGGTTCTCGCGGTAGCGCTCGTTGTTCACCTGGATCACCGGAGCAGTGCCGCACGACCCCAGGCACTCGACTTCGCCGACGGAGAAGTTCCCGTCCGGGGTCACTTCTCCCGGGCGAACTGCGAGCATCTTTTCGAGCTGACCCATGATCCCGCGCGCCCCCTGCAGGCAGCACGAGAGGTTCGTGCACACACGCAGGTGGCAACGACCCACCGGCTCAGAGTTGAACATCGCGTAGAAGTGGATGACTTCCCACACTTCGATCGGCTTGAGTTCGAGGAGGTCCGCGACTTCCGGCACGACTTCCTTCGGGATCCAGCCCTCGAAGGTGTCCTGCACGAAGTGCAGCGCGGACAGGAGTACCGCGCGCTTTTCCGGGTACTTCGGAAATTCCGCGATGATCCTCTCGCGAAGCGCCTTAGGAAGAACCGGGGCCACGGCGGCCGGCTCAGCGGTCACATTCGCCCCCAATCATATTGACCATGTCGAACGTCGGGATCACGTCGGCAAGCATTCCCCCCTCGACCATCGGCGACATCGCCTGCGTATTCGAGAAGCTGGGCGAGCGGGCACGGCACTTGTAGGGCTTCCCGCTTCCGTCGCTGACGAGATAGAAACCCAACTCGCCGTTGCCACCCTCGACAGCCTGATAGACCTCGCCGACCGGCGGCCGAGGCCCCTCGGTGACGAGCTTGAACTGCGAAATGAGCTGCTCCATCCGCGAGAAGACCTGCGCCTTTGCGGGAAGGCGCACGCGCGGATCGTCGAGGTCGACGGGGCCACCCGGCAGTTCGCCGAGGCATTGCTCGACCATCCGGGCGCTTTGCCGGACCTCTTCGCATCGAACGAGGAAGCGATCCATGTTGTCGCCGGACTCGCCGACCGGAACATCGAAGTCGACTCGGTCGTAGACGAGGTACGGGTCGGTGCGTCGAAGATCGAGCGGCACACCGGCCGCTCGGAGCAACGGCCCCGTGACGCCGAGAGCGATCAACTCTTCCTTCGGCAGGACTCCGGTCCCCTCCATCCGATCTCGGAAGATCGGATTCGCAAGCAGCAGATCCTCGAAGTCCGTATGGAGGCGAGCCACTTCGGCCATCTTCTCGCGGGCAAGCGCCGCGAACTCCGGGCCGATGTCGTTTGAGACGCCGCCGATCCGGACGTAGTTGCACGTCACGCGGGCGCCGCACATCGTGTCGAGGATGTCCCAGGCGCTCTCGCGAGCCTCGACCGCGTAAAGAAACGCGGTGAACGCACCGAGTTCGAGCGCACAAGCGCCCATACACGTGAGATGATCCGCGATGCGCGACGCTTCGCTCGCAATGACCCGGAGGTACTGACACCGCTCAGGGACCTCGACGTCGAACAGCTTCTCACACGCGAGTGCGTAGCCGACGTTGTTGATCATCGGCGAGACGTAGTTCAGCCGGTCGGTATACGGGAAGGCCTGGTAGTACAGCCCACTCTCGCACTCCTTCTCGAAGCCGCGGTGGAGATAGCCCACTTCGACCTCGGCGCTAAGAACGGTCTCACCGTCGAGGCGAAGGTTCATCCGAACCGTGCCGTGAGTCGCGGGGTGCGACGGGCCGAGTTTCATCTCGAGCGGCTCGAACGGAATGTCGAGCCGGTCGGTGCTCTCCTCGGCGGTCTTTTGCTCCTGCTCTGCCATGATCTAGGACTCGCGTTAGCTGCGGGACTCGCCGCTGTCGGCATTGGCGCCCACGGGCGCTCCCGGACCGATGAGGGGCTGTCTCTTTTCCTTGGGGTAGTCCTTACGCAGCGGATGACCTTCGAACTCTTCGTAGAGATAGATCCGCTTCAGGTCTGGGTGGCCGTCGAACTGGATGCCGTAGAGGTCCCACGCTTCGCGCTCGAGCCAGTTCGCGCCGGACCAGACGGGCACGACACTGGCCACCTTCGCGTCATCCTCTTCCAGGGGAACCTTCAGGCGCAAGCGGTGGTTCTTCTGTATCGAGAGCAGGTGGTAGACGACCTCGAAGCGCGGCTTGCGACCGAGGTAGTCGACCGCCGTCACGTCGACGAGCATGTCGAAAGCATTCACCGGATCGTCGCGCAGAAAAGAGCACGCATCGACGAGCGATCCACGATCGAGAACCGCCGTGCGGTCGCCGCGGAAGGAGTGCGTCGCCAGGACAGCCTCGCCGAATTTGTCGCGCAGGCTCTGCAGCAACGGATCTTCGGGCGCGCTCTGCTCCGCGCTCTTCTCGACCGTCGGCTCGTCGACGTCACTCAAAGGACCTTCGCTCCCTTCCGACTCAACGCTCGTAGCTTCGCCGCACGTACTCGAGGCGGCGCGCCAGGCTATCGACCGGCACAAGGAGGTCGTCCTTGTGCCACAACGTGCCGGCTCGACTGAACGCGGCGATCTCGACGCGATCGCTCATGACGATCGCTTCTTCCGGACAGGCTTCTTCGCATAGCCCGCAGTACATGCAGCGCCCCATATCAATGTCGAAGACCTGCGGGTAACGCTCGATTGCATCTTCGGTCTCGTCGGGGACGATGTGGATGCAGTCGACCGGACAGGCCCACTCGCAAAGACCGCAGGCCACACAACGCTCTTTGCCGTTGTCCATCTCGACCAACACCGGCATCCCGCGGAACGCAGGCGGCTTCACGACGTCCTCTTCTGGATACATGATGGTCGCGACCGTCGGCTTGCCGATGATCCAACCCCAGAGATTCCGGAAGAAGTGACGTGAGGTCACACGCAGTCCGACCATGATGGCCCGAATGGAGAACGGGCCTGCCATCTTGGCAATGGCGGCTCGATCTACTTTGACGACGCGGCTTGCCATGATTGTCGCCTCACCCAGGCTCGGCGGCAGCCGAGCCTTCCTCCGTCTCCGCGGGTGCAGGCGGCGGAGCCGCTTCACCGACGAGGACTCCCAAGCTGCCCAGGCGCTCGAAACTCATACCTTCGTAACCGGACACCTTCGCAGCGACTTCGGCGAGTGTCGCCCGCGCGTCGAAGCGCGCACTTGCCGGGTCGCCACCGGCGAGCAAGGCCGCGAGGCGCGTGAACAGGCCGCCGTCGCAGTAGGATCCTTCAGCTGGCGTCATGGCCCGTCGGACGCGCTGGACGCGGCCCGCGTGATTGGTGAACGTGCCGTCCTTCTCCGCCCAGACCTGTCCGGGAAGCACGACCGAAGCCTTGTCCGCCCACGGAGCCTGGTTGGTGTCCTGCAGGATCAGTGTCTCGACGTTGTCGAGCACATTGTGGAGAGCTTCGTCCTCGGCGACTTCCGCCAGGGCTTCACTGCCCACGACGTAGAGAAGCTTGATGTCGCCACTCGCGGCGGCGGCGAGGATCCCGGCGACGTCGGAGCCTCCTTCGCCCGGGACGACACCCATCTCTCGGGCGCCGCGGGCGTTTGCGACCTTCTCGGCCTGGATCAGGAAGCCATCGGCATCGCCCATCGGGACGACGACGTCGACGTTCGGAGTGCCGATGGCATCACGCGCAAGCGCGGCGAGGTGATACTGCTCTTCGTTCGTGAGGCTGCCCGAGCCGAGAATACCGACGGCGCCGGCGCCATGCTCATCGATGACGGCTCGGATTCGAGCGGACGCGGCTGCGAGGGCCTCGTCGGTCGAGACGACCGGCGTGGCGCCATTTGTCGGCTCGCTGCGCACGGTCGCATCGCGAACGCGTGTCTCGTCCTGAGCAAACGCGTAGTGCAGGCGACCGTGATCACACATCCAGGTTTCGTTCACGTCGTCATTACGGCGAGGAACGAGTCGCTGAATTTCGTTCTTGAACATCCCGAGCTTCACGTTGCAGCCGTTCGAGCAGCTCGGACAGACGCTCTGCGTTTCCTCTAGGAACCACACGCGGCGCTTGTGGTGAAAGTCCTCGGAGAGGAGCGCGCCAACGGGACATATGTCTGCGGTGTTGATCGAGTAGTCGTTGTCGAGCGGCTGCCCGGGCGCCGTGCCAATGTGCGAGTGATCCCCGATCCCGAAGACACCAAGCTCGTCGGTCTTGGAGATCTCGTTGGTAAAGCGGACGCAGCGTCGGCAGAGGATGCAGCGTTCCTGGTCGAAAACGACGCGGGGGCCGATCGGATGGCGCTTCAGGCCCTTGCGGCGCGGGCTCGACGTGCGCGCGTCCTCGCGGCCGTATCCGTACGAGTAGTCCTGCAGGTAGCACTCGCCGGCTTGGTCGCAGATCGGACAATCCAGCGGATGGTTGATGAGCAGAAGCTCCATCACTCCGCGGCGAGCCTTCGCGACCTCTTCCGACTGCGTGTCGACCTCCATCCCGTCACCGACGGGAGTGTTGCAGGCGATCGCGAGCTTCGGCGCGCCGGTCTTCACCTGGCACATGCGGCAACTGCCATCGATCGAGAGCTTCGGATGGTAGCAGTAGTGCGGAATCTCGATGCCGTTATCGAGCGCCACCTGAAGGAGCATGTCGCCCTTCTCGGCTACGATCTCCCGGCCGTCGATGTTGAGCGTGACGGGATTCTCGAACTTCGAACCAGCGTTCCGGTCAGACATCGTGAATCTTGACCTGCCCTGGGGACATACGCACGGGCGCTCCTGCCTGGAAGTCCAGCGCCGGCTGCTGTCCGTGGATGTTCTCGACGGGGCGATCGCTTCGCTCGCGGCGGATGCGTTCCTGCAGCTTGAGTAGTCCGTCGATGACCGCTTCGGGCCGCGGCGGGCAGCCGGGAACGTAGATGTCGACGGGAACGATGCTGTCGATCCCCTGGACCACCGCGTAGTTGTTGTAGGGCCCGCCGGTATTCGTGCAGTTACCGAACGACATGACCCACTTGGGATCCGCCATCTGCTCCCACACGCGACGTAATACGGGCGCCTGCCGGTGCGTGATCGTGCCGACGACCAGGAGGAGATCCGACTGGCGCGGCGTGAACCGCGGTAGGGTCAGCCCGAATCGATCGGTGTCGAACCTCGGGCCCGTGACGGACATGTATTCCATCCCGCAGCAGGCCGTGACGAAGGGGTACTGGAAGAACGCGAACTTCCGCGCCCACGCCAGAGCGTCCTCGTAGCGAGACGTAAAGAACGAGTCTCGCAGGTCCGACCCACCCGGACGGCCATCCTGGTGGAGAAACTGCTCTTTTGTTTCGGTCGCCATGGTCCCCTCTAACTGATCCTCACAACCCGGGTACTCTAGCGACGGAAAGGTCCCTCCGCCACCCGGCCGCCCACGTCGACTCCCGAAAACTCCCCGGCCTTAGGCAGATTCTTCTTGGAGTCCCCTACTGGATGTTGCGGAGGGTGAAGCCGGGTTCATGGACGATATTGCCGACGCCGCCGGCACCCTTGGCCGGGTCCATCTCGTTGGTGCAGCCGAACTCGCAGGGCTCGCCGTCCACGCAGGGCTGGCAGCAGTAAACGATGCTTCCGAGGCGGATGCCCCGATCGACAGCGATCATGCAGCCGCAGACCGGACATTTCAGATTGGCCATCTCATCCTCCGCTCCGGCCCCCCGAAGGCGAGCCGTCCCCCTGTGGTACCCCGGCCGCTGGCCCTTCGCCATCCCCGGTTGCCGGGAAGTTGACCACCACGACCCGGTGGCGGTCCCGACCGAGCAGCCTCGGGTCGGAATCGACGCGTTTGGCGATTTCCGGGACCAGATCCCGATTGGTCAAGACAAAGACCCGACGGCCCGAATTCCACTCGCGAATGAGGGGCTCGAGATCCGCCCAGTAGTACTCTTCGCGCTCGGGGGAGATCGAGACGCCGTGCCAGACCTCGCCGTAGCTGCGGATCAGGCCGACCCGCCGTTGCGTGTAGAACGGCATCCCCTGCCAGAGCTTCCTGTAGAGCACGACGAGATCGCCGTCGCGGTACTCGGCGTCGACCACCTGCGCGAGTTCCTCTGACGTCTTCACGACCTGACGCCCCGGCAGCGCCCCGAACACGCCGAGTCCGACACCCAAGATCAGAAGCGTCATCGCGGTCGCCGCCGTTTGCTGGCCACCGAACCGCGAGCGTCCAACGAAGAAGCCGAACGCGCCGAACGCGAGGCCGGTTCGTGCCACTGCCCCGACGATCGCTGACACGTCGTCCACGCTCCCGCCGAACGCCTGCGCGAACCTCGACTCCAGGGGCCAACCGATGGCCGCCGCCGCGAGGGCGATGAGACCGACGACGAACATGAGCGTGCCGAGCCAACGCGCGACCCGAGCAGCCAGCTTCGTTCGCTCCACCACGCGGTCGAGCCATCCGCCGGCCACCAACGCCAAGGGGGGCAGCGCGGGCAGGATGTAGGTCGCAAGCTTCGAGCTCGCAGCGGTGAAGAACGCGATGATCACGACGCCCCACAGCAGAAGGAAGAAGCGCGCGTCGCTCGGGACTTCTTTGAAGCAGGCACGTCCCTCGCGCGTGCACGCCAGCCCGATGGCCAACGCCGTCCACGGCAGCGGACCGCCCAGCAGAACCGGAATGTAATAGAACGGCCCTTCGGGGTGGCCGACCTCCGCGGTGAATCGCTGGAAGTTCTCCCGCACGAAGAAGAAGTGCAGGAACTCGGGGTTGGCCTGGGAAACCAGCACGAACCACGGGACGACGATCGCAACGAAGAGCAGGATCGGGGTCGGTCGGAGCAGGGATCCCAGCGTCGACCAGTCCCGTCGCCAGAGCAGGAACACGAGCGCGACGAGTCCCGGGAGGACCAGGCCCACCGGGCCTTTCGCGAGCACTCCGAGCGCCGCGCTGATCGCGACGGCGGCGACCCAGCCGCTCTTCTTCTCGGAGACGGATGCACCGTAGAAGCAGGCCATGGTCGCCGTCATGCAGGCGGTGAGCACCATATCGATCGTGAGCGCTTCGGCGAGGACGAAGAAGATCGGACTGCTCGCGAGGATCCCGGCTCCGAAGAGCGCCCCGCGGCGTCCGAGCAGGTGTTGGCCCAGGAAAAACGTCATCACGACCGTCAGGATTCCGGCGAGAGCCGGAACGGCACGCGCGGCACCTGCGCTCGTGCCGAACGCTTCGAACGAGAGCGCGACCAGCCAATAGAACAACGGTGGCTTCTCGAAATAGACGACGTAGTTCAGCTTCGGCGTCACCCAGTCGCCGCTCTCGATCATCTCTCGCGGAATCTCCGCGTAGCGTCCTTCGTCGGGATCCTGAAGCGGGTAGCCGCCAATCTCGGCGAGATAGAGCACGGCGAGCACGAGCAGACCGAGGAAAGCGACGAGCTTTTGGTTACGGGCCGTCACCCGGCAACCTGACACGCGACCGTGCCGCCTCGCCCCGGCAGGCGCCCGGGGGCGACGGAGCCGAGTGGGAGGTCCGCTGCGGGACCGAGTCCCGTCACGACCTCGCCGAGCGTGCGCACCGGCAGCTGGTCCCGCACGCGTTCGAGGAGCGAATCCAGCTGCCCAAGGTAGGCGGAGCCTTCCACCTCGGTGTGGATGGTGTGCACGTTCAGCGCACCGGGATCGATCCACCCCTTGTATGCCGCGTTGAGCTCTTCGTTCGTCGTTCCGATGCGGCCGAGGATCTCGTCGAGCGTAGGAAGTGTCGTCGGCATCTCCGGCGTCGGCGACTCGTAGCCGTCGACACGCGGGCGGTACGGAGCCGTTCCCCGGGTATCGCTCCGGTGACGCAACCCGAGTGCGTCGGTCGCCCGAAGGCTGTCCGCCGTGCACTGCCAACCGGGCGCGGCGAAGCAGTCCGGGCTCCGCCCGAGGATTTCCTCGAACAGGGTCGCAGCCCGTCCCACTTCGGCGTTCACCTCGTCCGCCGCCATGAGGGCGAGATCGTCATGCCAGTAGACGTGGTCGAAACCGTGAATCCCAAGTTCGTGGCCGCTGTTCTCGATCTCCACGAGCCGCTCGGGTTGGTTGGCTACCACGGGCACCGATGGGAGGAGGGTTCCACGAAGCATCGTCGAGAGCGGATAGAGGCTCGGCGCCCCACTTCGCATCATCTTTCTGAGGAAGCCCTTCTGCTTGAAGACCCGCAAAACCGAGCGTCCCGTTCGGTCAGGGCCCATCGTAACGAACCAGCTGGCGCGAATGCCGTGCTTCGCGAAGAGATCGAGCAAGCGCGGCGCGCCCTCGCGCAGACCGACGTGGGTATCCACGTCGACCTTCAGCACGAAGGCGGCCTCCGGCTTCACTGGGTTTCGTTGCGGAACCAGTTGATGGTTTGCCGCAGTCCTTCTTCGAGCTTCGCGAGATCCTGGACGCCGAGCTGCTCCTTCATCTTCGCCGCGTTTGGAACGCGCCGGCCGATGTCCTCATAACTCTCTCCGTATACCTCTTGCTGCTTGACGAACTTGATATCACTCTTGCTGCCCGAGATCTCGATCATGACCTTCGCGAGGTCGAGGATCGACGTCTCGACGTCCGTACCGATGTTGTAGATCTCGCCGTTCGTGTTGTCCTGGAGTCCAGCGTTCGCCGTCGCGGTAACCGCGTCGGTCACGTACGTGAAGCAGCGCGTCTGCAGACCATCCCCGATCACCGTGAGTGGCTCGTTCCGCAGCAGCTGCCCCATGAAAATCGTGATGATGCGACCGGCATCGAGCTTGTCGAGGCGCGGACCGAAGATGTTGAAGTACCGGATGATCGTCACCGGCAGACCCATTTTGTTGTAGGCGAAGCAGAAGTGCTCGCCGACCGCCTTCGAGGTCGAGTAGCACCAGCGATCGATGCGCGTGGAGCCGAGCACGCGATCGTCGTCTTCGGACCACGGCAGGTTTGGGTTGCGGCCGTACACCTCGGACGTCGAGCTAAAGACGACCTTACGTCCGTACTTGAACGCGGTCTTCAGAACGTTCTGCGTGCCGTTCACGTTGACGTTCAACACCTGGTACGGATCGCCGACGTAGTGCTCGACGCCGACCACCGCGGCCAGGTGGAAGACCAGCTCGCATTGCGAGACCAGCGAGTCGAGGATGCCCATGTCCATCACGCTGTCGCGGACGACCCGGAACTTCGGGTGCCCGATTAGATGACGGACCTTCGTCGTGCCACCGGGCTCGAGGATGAAGACTTCATGTCCTCGCGAGAGCAGCTCTTCGGAGAGATGGGATCCGATGAACCCGCCGCCCCCCGTGATCAATACCTTCAAATCCCACCTCCTGCCGCATCGTGCTGCGGCTCATCATCGAATCGAGCACCGGCGTCCATCGCCGCACCCTGCGCCCACTCCCGGCCGCTCCGTCGAGACTCCCCATCCCATGTGACGTGGAGAAGCTCCAGAGCGCCGTCCCCGGTGGCTACCAGAGGAGAGCCTTCCCGGTCGACGAACACGTCTCCCGGCTGGGAGCCGGCCCAACTCGGGCGCGTGTCCGCGGCCCACACCAGCAATTTTCGCCCCTGCACATGCGAGAACGCCCCGGGCCACGGGTCGGTCACGGCGCGGACGAGGTTTCGAATCTCCTCGGCGGGTCGGCTCCAATCGATCCGTCCGTCGGCGGGCCGCCGCCCTCCGAAGTAGGTCGATTGGCTGTGGTTCTGCTCGACGCAGGGCACAGTACCCTTGTAGAGCTGTGGATGAACCTCCCGCAGGATCATCGACGCCTGCGCGGCGAGCTTCTGGGTGAGGCTCTGCGCCGTGTCCTCGCGGCCGATCGCGACGCGACGCTGCGACACGATGCCCCCGTGGTCCGGCTTCTCGTCCATGTGATGGAGAGTCACGCCGGTTTCGGCCTCGCCGTTCACGAGAACCCAGTTCACCGGCGCGCGCCCGCGGTACTTCGGGAGCAACGAGCCGTGCATGTTGAGCGCGGCCCGGGACGGCAACGCGAGTAGTTCGGGGCCCATCATCTGCCGAAAGTAGAACGAGAAGAGATACTCGGGTGCGACGTCTCGAATCGCGGCGAGCGTTTCCGGCGCATTCACATCGTCGGGCATGACGACCTCGACGCCAGACGAGACCGCCAAGTCGCGAACCGACGAGAACCAGATCTTCTCATTCGGCGAATCCTCATGCGTGACCACCAAAGCAACGTTGGTCCCCAGCGCGAGTAGCTCTCCCAAGCATGCATGGCCGACTTCACCGTAGGCGCAGACGACGGCTCTCACTGCGCGTCGTCGACTTCGTCGGACCCGGCGGGCTGCGAAATCACCTCGCGGATCCGAAAGATCGGGCGCCGACGAACCTCGGCGTAAATCCGCCCGACGTACTCACCGACGAGACCGACGGCCAGCAGCAGCACTCCCATGAACGCGAACAGAATCGCGAACAGGGTGAAAATCCCCTCGCTCTCCGGACCCAAGATGATGCGGCGGGCAAAGAGCAAGGCCGACAGCGCGCCCCCCGCGATCGCGATGAAGAAACCTGCGACGCTCACGAGCTGAATCGGCAGCAACGAAAAGCCGGTGATCAGGTCAAAGCCGAGACGCATGAGTCGCAAGGGCGAGTACTTCGAATTGCCCTGTTCGCGTTCGTAGTGGCGAACGTCGATCTCGACCGGATTGCTCGCAAGCATCATGGCGAGCGCTGGAATGAACGCTGCCTGCTCCGCCAGTTCGACGATCTCCTCGACGACCTCGCGCGTATAGCCGCGCAGCATGCAGCCGTAGTCCTTCATGCCGACGCCCATGCTCGCCGTCGTCACCGTGTTCACAAGAGACGATACCTGCTTGCGAAGCCAGGGGTCCTGCCTGTTCTCTCGCACAGAACCGACGACGTCGTGGCCGGCACGCAGTTGCTCGAGCAGGCGGGGAATCTCTTCGGGCGGGTTCTGCAGGTCGGCATCGAGCGTGATGACGTACTTGCCACGTACCACGGAGAAGCCGGCTACGACCGCCGGGTGCTGTCCGAAGTTCCGCGAGAGTTCGACGACCACCATCTCGGGATGGACGTGCGCCAGTTCGAGGAGGATCTCGCCCGTGGCATCCTTCGACCCGTCGTTCACGAGGACGAGTTCGAAGCTCTCGCCTCCCATCACGCGAAAGAGCTCGCCTACCAGGTGGCGCAGGGTTCCCTCTTCGTTGAAGACGGGCACCACGATCGAAACTTCGGGTCGGCCCTCAAGCTGATTTCCCACGCTCCCTGCCACCGCTTTCTCGCTCACTTCGCGCCCTTCAGCCTGCTGCCCGAACGTGCTGACGAATCACGTCTCGCAGCACGTCTATCACGAACGTCACATCCTCGTCGCGCATGTCCGGGAAGAGCGGAAGCGTCACGATTTGCCGATGAGCACCGGTCGCAACGGGAAGGTCTTCGTCTCGCGCGCGGTCCCGATAGAGGGTCTGCAGATGCAGCGGCACGAAGTGCACGCCCGCACCGACCTCGCGATCACGCAGCGCCTGAATGACCCCGTCGCGGTCGAGCGTCAGGGCGTCCGTGTCGACGCGCACGACCATCATGTGCCATGCATGGCCGTACTCGTACGGCGCGTCGCCGAGCGGAGCCACATGCTCGACCGACGGAAGCTGCTCACGATAGAGCGCCGCGAGTTCCGCGCGGCGACGGTTGCGCTCGTCGAGCTTGGCTAGCTGATGCAGGCCGATCGCCGACTGCAGGTCGCTGATGTTGTACTTGAAGCCGGCCTCCACCACGTCGTACCCGGCGGGTCCCCGACCCCCGAAGCGATTCTCCGGGCTCTGGTCGATCCCGTGATACCGAAGCCGACGCGCGTGCGCGGCGAGCTCGGGATCGTTCGTGACGAGCGCGCCACCCTCGCCCGTCGTGAGGTTCTTCGCCGGATGGAAGCTGAACATCGTGACGTCGCCGATCGAGCCGATAGGGCGCCCCTTGTAGGAACCTCCGAGCGCGTGCGCAGCGTCTTCGACGAGCGCCACGCCCGTCCTTTGCCGGGCGATCTCCAGCAGGGTGTCCTCATCGCAAGGCAGACCCGCATAGTGGACCGGCATGATCGCGCGGGTCTTCGGCGTCATCGCGTCGGCCACCCGAGCCGGGTCGATGTTGAGGGTCGCCGGTTCGATGTCTGCGAAGACGGGTACGGCGCCGATATGTAGAACGACGTTTGCAGTAGCAACCCACGTCATCGGCGTGGTGATGACTTCGTCCCCCGCCTTCACGCCCGCAGCGAGCAGGGCCACGTGGAGCGCCGCCGTTCCGGAACTCGTGGCGACACAGTGGGGAGTGCCCGTGTAGGCCGCCAGGGCTTCCTCGAAGCGCTGCGTGCGAGGCCCGGTCGACAGCCAGCCCGATCGCAGGCACTCCTCAACTTCGCGGATTTCAGCCTCCGTGATGGAGGGGCGGGCATAGGGAAGCACGGATATGAGCTAGCAAATACGGGCCTCCGGGCCAAATCGACGCACTGCGTAAATAATCTGTTGCGATCATGACGCGACGTGTTAACATAATCCTCGGAGGATAGAACCGATGAGCAAAAATACTGACGAGACGATCTGGACCCCCTTTGAGAAGGCCATCGACCAGGCCCGCGACCTGAACGACCAGGCCGTGCAGTTCGCCCGCGAGACCGCGGACGACTTCCGTGACCGCTCCGAGCGCACACTCAATCTGGTCCGGAACAATATCGAAGAAGCCCAGAAGAACTTCGAAAAGCAGACCGAAGAGTTCGAACTCGGAAAGCTCCCTGAGGTGGTGCGGACGCAGCTTCAGACCATCGAAGGCCAGTTCCGCAAAGGGGTGGAGACAGTAGCCAAGTCGTTCGACATCGCGACCACTCGCGAAGTAGACGCCTTGCGTCGCAAGCTGTCTAACCTCGAGAAGCGGGTCACTGAGCTGACGCGCGAGAGCGCAGCAGCCTGACCAGCGCTTCCCGTTGAGGAGGGGCTCCTGGTAATCCCTCGGGATTGCCAGGGGCCGGGGAGCTCACCGTGCTCCTAGCCAGCGCGCATGACCAGCCGCCCGCGACGTCGTAGTTCGCGAAAAACGAAGGAAGGACGAACCGTGGCCTAAGCCGCGGCGCTCTCGCCCTTACCTTTGCCCTTGGACTTCTTCTTGGAGTTGGTGTCCGAGCCGCTGCTTGCGGACGAACTGCTGTCAGAGGAACTGATGTCAGAAGGGCTGCTGTCAGAAGAGCTGCTGTCAGAAGAGCTGCCCTCGGACGACTTCGAGGCATTCTCGGCGCTCTTCGTGGAGCCCTTGTTGCCGTAATCCGTCACGTACCAGCCGGTGCCTTTCAGCTGGAACGCCGTGTTCGACATCAGCTTCTTGACCTTCGACTTACAGGTCGGACATTTGCGCAGCGGATTCGCAGTGATTTTCTGCATCACGTCAAATTCGCCGCATTTTTCGCAGTGATATTCGTAGATTGGCATCGAATTGGTCGCCTCGCTTCAGCCCATCTAGAGTAGGAATTGGGACGGCGTTTGTCCACCCATCCCGGCCGCGAGTTGGTAGAGCGTCTGCACCAGGAAGGCCTGTAGGAACCCGATGGCCAGGAGAACAATCAGCGGGGTGAAGTCGATTCCGCCCATGTTGATGGGCAGAATCCTGCGAATCCGAGCGTAGACCGGCTCCGTCGCCCTCCGCAGGAAGCGGACGATCGGGTTGTAGGGATCCGGGTTCACCCACGACAGGATCGCGCTGCCGATCACGACCCACCAGTACAGGTCGAGCACTGTGTTCAGCACCATGGCCACCGCCATGAGGAAGTTGCTCAGGATGATCATCTCGTCTCTCCGCCTCCCTGCCCGCTCAACCCGCTGACAGCTCGCGCGAGCGCGCAGTCGCCGCCTCGATCGCCGCCCGAACCGCCGCAGCGAAGTCCCGGGCGGCGAGCGCCTCGAGTCCCGCCTGCGTCGTCCCACCCGGCGACGTCACTCTCTGTCGAAGTACGTCTACCCCTTCCGCAGATTCCTGCCAGAGGACCGCCGAACCGAGGATCGTCTGCTGGACGAGCTGAACCGCGAGATCCGGCGGGAGTCCGACGGCTCCCGCGGCCTGGAGCATCGACTCGGCGTAGGCGAACAGGAAGCCCGGTCCGCTTCCACTCACCGCGGTAACGGCGTCCAGGAGCGCCTCTTCGTCCACGATCACAGCGCGGCCGACCGCCGCGAACAACCCTTCGGCGAGCCGGAGATCATCCGACGTGGCGTGCGGGCCGCCCACCAGGACCGTCATCCCTTGCCGCACCAGTGCCGGCGTGTTCGGCATGGCTCGAACGATCCTTGCGTCGGTTCCGACGCCCTCCGCCATCCCACCGAGGGTCGCTCCCGCAACGATCGAGATCACGAGGTGCCGCGGTGCCATGTGCGGTTTCATATCCGCCATCACGGCCGCGAGGACTTGCGGCTTCACCGCGAGCACGACCACGTCCGACGCCGCCAGGAGCGTAGGAATATCGGCGGCGCCGCGGCCACCGGTTTCGTCCGCGAAGCTCTCCACCGCGGCGGGAATCGGATCCGTCGCGACGAGCGAGAAAGAATCCGCTCCAGCCTGCTTTCCGATACCGCCACCAAGGGCGCGGGCCATGTTGCCCGCCCCTACGAATCCGATCGTCTTCATGCGCGTTCCGCCTCCTGGCGGGGAGGCCGGGGCCCAAGGATGGCCGTCCCCAATCGAACCAGGGTCGCGCCCTGTTCGATCGCGGCATCATAGTCTCCGCTCATCCCCATCGACAACTCGGCGACGGCCTCATGCCCCGACGCACGAAGGCCGTCCCGGAGGTCTCGCAGTTCCGCAAACGTGGAGGCGACGTCGACCGAAGTGGCTCCGGCCCGTCCGATCGTCATGAGGCCAGTGACGCGTACACGTTCCAGCGCCCGGGTGCGCTGGAGAAGCTCCGACACCGCCTCGGGCAACACGCCGGCCTTTGCAGGATCGCGCGCGACGTTCACCTGAAGGAGCACGTCGATGGAGGCTCGGTCCGTGGGGAGCCGACGTGCGAGTGCCTCGGCCGTCTCAGCCCGGTCAATCGTGTGAACCACGTCGAAGAGATCTCCGGCGACCGCCGCCTTGTTCCGTTGCAACGGACCGATCAGATGCCAGCGCGCCTCCTCCCCGCCGATCTCGTCCCGCTTCGCGCGCGCCTCCTGAACGTAGTTCTCTCCGACGTCCGCCGCTCCCGCGGCGATCGCGGCGGCCATCTTCTCCGCGGGGTGCCCCTTCGTGACCGTCACCAGCCGCACGGCATCCCAGGGACGACCGCACGCAACGGCCCGCGCGGCGATCTCACCCCGCACGGCACGGAACCGGAGTGCGACTGCATCCGCTGTGAGTTCCGACAGTTCGTCGGCTCCGCACTCCGCGAGCGCATCCCTCGTCTCCTCGAAGGGCAATCCGATCACGCCGGTCACGGAGCCTTCGACCCCCAGAACGAAACGCCCCGCTTCGCCCTGCACTGCGTAGGCGCCCGCCTTGTCTAGCGGCTCGCCCGTCGCGACGTACTTCTCGATCTCGGTGTCGGCGAGTGCACGAAACGCCACGTCCGACGTCGTGACGAACCGACGCAGGACGTCGCCCCCACGCACGATCGCAACGGCCGACATCACCTGGTGCCGCCGCCCCGACAGCCTAGCGAGCATCCGTGCCGCGTCCTCCGGGTCCGCCGGCTTCCCGAGGATTTCGTCTCCGAGCACGACCGACGTGTCCGATCCCACGACGAGAGCATCAGGAACCGACGGCGCGACCGCGGAGGCCTTCTCCGCTGCGAGTCGGCTCACGTAATCGTGCGCCGCTTCGGCGGGGCGTCTGGACTCGTCGATGTCGGCCGGCCAGACGTCGAACGGGTACGCGATCCGAGCCAGAATCTCTCGACGCCGGGGCGAACCCGACGCCAGTACGACTCGCACTCTCTAGTACACCGCCGTCGACGTCTCGTGCGAAGCTTCTCGTCGATCGTCGGACGTCGCTGCGAAGGGGGACCTCTCGTGACGGCGCACTAGCACTAGACGCCTGTGCCGATCGGGCAGGAAACGCCCGTGCCGCCGAGACCGCAGTAACCGCCCGGGTTCTTCGCAAGGTACTGCTGGTGATACTCCTCCGCGTAGTAGAACTCCGGCGCGTCGATGATCTCAGTGCTGATCTTGGCGAGCCCTGCCTCGGTCAGCTTCGTCTGGAACGCCTCGCGCGACGCCTCCGCCTGCTGACGCTGCTCGCCCCCAAAGACGTAGATGCCCGAGCGATACTGCGTTCCCACATCGTTGCCCTGGCGCATCCCCTGCGTCGGGTCGTGGCTCTCCCAGAATACCTTCAACAGGGCCGCAAAACTCACGGACGTCGCGTCGAAGGACACCCGGACGACCTCGTTGTGGCCGGTGTGGCCGCTGCACACTTCCTGGTAGGTCGGGTTGGGCGTCGCACCTGCCGCGTAGCCCACCATCGTCGAGTACACGCCCGGTGCCTCCCAGAACTTCCGCTCGGCCCCCCAGAAGCAACCAAGTCCGAACAGGGCGAACTGGTTTCCCTCGGGGAACGGCGGGACGAGCGCGGCATCCAGAACGAAGTGACGGGCTGGAATCGGCATCATCTCGGAGCGACCCGGGAGGGCGTCCTCGGGTGCGGGCATGCGAGGCTCTCGTGAGAACAGGCTCATGGTTTGAGCTTAGCCCCCACGCCGCCGGTCACCAACCACCAGTCGAAGCCGGCGGGTCGGGAACCTTCGGAGGCTCTTCGTGCGGGCGGATCGAGCCAATCGTGCACCGGTTGCGCGGCACTATGATCGAATCCGATCGAGAGTCACACACACGCGTGTCGATAGTGTTCCACTCCAGCGCATTGGCGTACAGGATCTCCGAGCACCGACGGTCGAGCGTGATCTCCCACTGCCACCCGGTCGCCCGGGTGCGGACGAGCAAGTGGTACGGGTCCACTGCCTTCCAGTCGTTGATCGTGGCGAGGAAAATGCACTTCCCCGTCGGGGGCGGGAAGCCGGCTTGAGGTTGGCCCCCTGCCGCCCCGGACATTTCCGCCTCGGCGCTCGCGGAGCCTTCCCCGGGAGGCCTGACCGCCGCCGCGCAGCCGCCCGCCAGGACAGCCAGGAACAGGAACAGAGCGGTCCGATCAGCCCGCAGCCGGAACACCGTCCTCAACCGGCACGGACGCCGCCTTGCCGGCAACTGGCGCCTCTTGTTCGACGTCTTGTTCGATGACCTCGGTGACGCCCTCTTCGGTCGCGGCTTCAACAGCCGCCGCAGCGGCTTCGGCTTCGGCGGCCGCGGCGAGCTCCGCCGCTTCTTCGGCCTCGGCCTCCTTCTCTTGCTCGATGTGCGCCAACCACTCGCGCGAGGCCGCCTTACGATCCTCGTACTCCGACGAAGCCTCGAAGGCCTTCTCGGCCTCAGTCCACTGCGAGCCACTGACGGCCGCGATTCCCAGAAGGAATTGGGCGCCGCCGCGGTCCGGCAGGCCTCCCTTCGAAAGAGCCTTCGCGAGCGACCCGCGTGCGGGGCCCCACTGCTCTCGATCGATCTGGACCTGCGCCAGGCGCAAGTACAGCTGGCCCTTCGACGAAAGGGCCGCGGCCTTCTCGAGCGGGCGCAGCGCCTTGTCGCGTTCGCGCGCGTTCAGCCAGGCGTTGGCGAGGAGCTCCCACGACTTCGCGTTGCCCTTCACCTTCCCCTCGGCCATGGCCTTCTCGAGCACGCGCGCCGCTTTGTAGGGTACTTCGTTGTAGAGGTAGAGTTGCGCGAGGTTCGTGAGTTCGCGGTCGTCCTTGAGCATGCCCTGGAGGTAGGCCATCTCGAGGGCGCCGAGGGCCCTCTTGTGCTGGTTCAGCTCCGAGTACACCGCCGAGAGCTGCATCCAGTAGGCTTTCTTGGGGAATCGCGTGACGAGGATCTCGAGAACACCCGCCGCATCGCGGTAGCGCTTGTTCTCGAAGTACAACGACAGCGCCAACTGCAACCACGGCTCCTTCGGGGTCTTCGCCTTCGCGAGGGCCTTCTCGGCCTGCACGAGAGCTTCCTTCTTCCGCCCGAGCTGGAGCAGAGGGATCGCGTACATGTAGTGGGCTTCGGCAGGAGGGTTCTCCGTCGCCGCCATCCACTTCCCGAACGTCACCGCGGCCTGCTTGTACTTCTCTCGAACTACGTACAGCTGCGCGAGATTATACTGGGTGTTCAGCTGCGCGACGTCGGGCAGACCACCCAGCGCCAAGCATTTCTCGAAGGCATCGATGGACTGCTTGTACTTGGCCTGCGCGGAGTAAACGTAGCCGAACGTCTGCCACATGAGGGCTTGCTCGTGCTCGTTGAGCTTCGAGTTCCCCTTCATGTCATTCAGCTCTTCCGTGGCCTCGCCGTACTTCTCTTCGGCGAGTGCCTCGTGAGCCGCGTTGAGTCGCTTGTAGGCCCACTGCCCGACAGCCTTCACCTTCTTCGTCTGCGGCTTGGGCTTGTCTCGCTTGTCCGCCGCGAACCCGTCGCTTGCGCCGAAACCAACGCCGCCGACGAGGAACGCTGCCAGGAGCAGCATCAGGACCCGCCGCCAATCGAGCCGCAAGATTCGTTTCATCGTGGTGCCTCCAAGGTCATTCCTGAATGTCGAAGGAAATCACGACCTGCACGCCAGGACGCATTATCGCCTTCCCGCCTTCGACTCGGGGCTTGTACTTGTACTTCTTCACGGCGTTCACCGCGGACCGCTCGAAGTACCCCTTGGGGTCCGAGTCGAGCACGACGATATCGGTAGTCGTCCCTTGTGGCGTGATCGCGAACTCGAGGTACACCCAGCCTTCCATCCCGCGCGCCTGCGCACGAGGTGGGTAGCGTGGATTCACACGTACGAGCGGCATGACGTCGGCATCGGCGCCACCGGCGCCGAGAGTCGGCCCGCCTGCGAGCGACAGTTCCGGTCGGAAGGCGGCGTGCGGAATCTTGATCGCCTGCTTCACCGGATTCGACGACTTGGCGATCGCCATCGGCATCGACGACTGCGGCTGCTGAATCTTGCGTTCCGGTTTCTGACGCTTCTTGGTTTCCGTCTTCTCCTGTCGCGCGAGGCGTACGAAGTCGAAAACCGTGCGTTCTTTCTTGTCCGAAAGCCCACCACTGCCTCTCGCCACCAACTGCTGCATGACCGAGAAGAGCCCAAACGTGATGAGGAGGGCGACGGTCGCGGAGATCGCGTAACGCGGGATCACTTACGCACCGGGGTCCGCAGCGAGAGACACGTTCGCTACACCGGCGGCCTTTGCCGCATCCAGAACCTGGACGAGAAGCCCATTCTTGGAATTCTTGTCGGCCTGGATGACGACGGCGCCCTGCGGGTTCTCCGCATGGAGGCGCTCGATGTTCGCCCGGACGGCGCGAACGTCGATCACGCGCTTGTCCATCCAGATCTGGCCGTTTTCGGTGATCGCGATGAAGAGATTCGCCGACTCCTTCGGCTCAGCCGTCGAAGCCTGTTGGCGATTCACTTCGACGCCGGACTCCTTCACGAACGAAGCGGTCACGATGAAGAAGATCAGCATGATGAACACGACGTCCAGCATCGGCGTCATGTTCACTTCGGTCTCTTCGTCGTGGCGTATTCTTTGTTTTCTCATGTGGTTACTTCCTCGGGCGACAACCGGTCGGAGACCTGTTGCACCTCCGACTGGACGCGGCGCTCGAGCGCGACACTCGGGATGTATCCGGAAATTGCAGCGACCATGCCCGCCATCGTGGGGACGGTTGCCTTGGAAACACCCGAAGCCATCGCGCGCGGATTACCGCTGCCAGCTTCCGCCATGACGTCGAAGACCTCGATCATGCCCGTCACTGTGCCGAGAAGGCCCAATAGAGGGCACAGCGCAACGAGAGTCTTGATCATCGGGACGTTCCGATTCGCATCGATCGACACGCGCGAGATCAGCGATTGCCGGATCTGGTGCGCGTGCCACGAGTGATGGTCCGACCGCTGCTTCCAAGTGTCGAGTACACCTTCCACTTCGCGCAGGTGCGCGGTGCGAAAATACCAATACCGCTCGAGGATCAGCAGCCACATCAGGAACGTGGCCAGAAGGATGGCCACCAGGACGTCTCCTCCGGTTTCGAGGAAGTCCTGGTTGGCTACCCAGAGATCAGCTAGCGCGCGCACCGGCCCCCCCAGCTCGTCCGTGCATCCGCTCCGCATGTGTGGCGACGACGCCGGCGCTCTGCTGCTCCAGCACCTGGATCAAGGACTTGCTGCGACCGGCGACGACGCTGTGAAGGAGCAACAGCGGGATCGCCATGACGAGACCGAGAACGGTCGTGACGAGTGCCTGCGAAATACCACCGGCCATCAACTTGGGATCACCCGTACCGAACAGCGTGATCGCCTGGAACGTCGCGATCATACCAGTGACGGTACCGAGCAGTCCGAGAAGCGGCGCGACGGCGGACAACACCTTGATCATCACGTTGCCGCGCTCGAGGCTCGGCGTCTCCTTCAAGATCGCTTCGTCGAGCTTGAGCTCCAGTGTTTCGACATCCGCGTTGGGATTCGACTGGTAGACGGACAGAATTCGTCCGAGAGGGTTCCCCTCGTCTGCCCTCTCCTGCCCGATCTGCGCCTTGATCTTGCGTCCGACGATGCCGAGCGACACGAGCCGCTCCGCTACGAGGGCGAGGCCTACGAGGCCGAGGCCAATGATGACGTAGCCGACGAGACCACCCTGGGTGACCCGCTCGCTGAGGCTCGGCGTGCCGATCAGGAGCGACAGGATGGTGCCGCGCGACGGGTCGAGCGAGAAGCCGCCGACACCGCTCTGCGTGCCCTCAAAGTTCGCGACAGTATCGAGGTGACGACCACTCGGCTGACGCGCGAGCTCCGTGAGCTTGCCCGTCTCCGGAAGGTACTGGAGGTACTTGCCTCCCGCCGTGACGTTGAACGGCCCGACGCGAACGACGTCGGTCTGAGTCGTATCGCCGTCGACCGAAACGACCGCCGCGGGGAAGCGCGTGACCTTCCCGGACTCCGTCATCTCCTCTTGGAGCGCGAACCAGAGCTCTTCGAGCTCTTCGATGCTCGGAAGCTCCTTGCTCTCGGCGAGTTTGTCCAGGCGGTCGGCGCGACCGGGCAGCTGCGCGCTGACGATCGAGCCCTCGAGGAAGCCCCGCGTGTCACCCGCAACCTGACGGACGACGCCGAACAGCTCACCGAGTGTGCCGAGACGATTCCGCAGAGTCTCCTGCAGTTCGGGAATCTCGTTTTCGTTCAGCTCGAAGGCCGCCTCGAGCTCTTCACTCCTCGCAACGGCCGCAGCACGCTTCATGCGCGCATCGGCGAGCAGGCTCTGCTGCTGAGCCTTCTTCTGACGGAACTCCGCTTCGCGAGAGGAGTTCACCGCCTTTTCCTTGGCGCGCTGACCGCGCACCTGCTTCAGCAGCGCGGATAGGCTCTTGGCCTTCGGTTCCTGGGCCTCTGCGACCCAGCCGGTTCCGGCGAGAAGTACGCTCGCCAATCCAAGACAAATTACGCGTTTCATCCGTTCACCTCTGCGGCCTGAGCGGCGGGGACCGGGACCTTGATCAGGTCGGGCGCCGACTGCTTACGGGCCATGCGAAGGCCAGCCTTGATTGCATTGCGGTACTCGTCGTCGAGCGGGACCCACGTCTTTGACTCGTTGTCCCACATCCCCGACTGCTGTCCGTCGAGCGTCTGATAGAGCAGCGACAGCCGTCCGATGCGCAGGAAGTCGACCGAGATCTCCTCACCATCGACGGTGACCGGCCCGCGGTACGCCTCGATCGTGCGGCCGTACTCGTTCTCGACCTGGTAGCCTTCGAGAATACGACGATACTTCTCGGAGATGGTGACGTCCGCGCGACCCATCATCTCCTTCATGTTGGCGATGCGCTCCGCCCGCTCCTCGGGGAGGAACGGAACGTCGAGCGCGACGAACTGATCAAGCGAATCGAGCATGCGCGACATGAGCGGCATCACCTGACGGCCGACCACGGTCACGTTGTCGATCTGGCCGCGGAGCGATTCCATCTCTTGGCCCTGCGAGACGATCAGGCCCTCGAGCTGCTTGTTGTAACCCCGGAGTGCTTTGATTTCCTGGATCGCGGCGCGGTACTCGGCGGCAAGCGCGTCGGTATCGTCGCTGATCGCGTCGATCTTCTTCTGCGACGCCTGGGCTTCCTTGTTGGTGCCCTCACTGGCTCCGATCGCGTCCTTCACGCTCTGCGCCTGCGCGCCGGCACTCCAGCCGACGGCGCCGCACAGGGCGACCACCAGTGCCGCACGCCACAGGCGCGCACGCCACGGGCCATCGCCCGCGTCCGTTCGTCTCACTAGCCTCATCAAGTTCCCTTTCGTTTGCGATCGGATCCATCGCCTTCGCCGAGCGCGCGGATCACGGCTTCGACGATCAGTTTTCGTTCCCTGTCGAGCCGCCCAGCGCGACGGCTCGTAATTACCTCTAAGATGAGACCGCGCAAGCCCGCGACCAGTACGGCGAGCGCGGCGCGGCTCTGCGCCCGAGTAAACCCAAGCTTTTCGAACCAGCGGCGCGACAGCTCCTTGCGCGTGCGGCCGAGCCCTTATGTGACGCGATCTCCTAGTTCCCCCTCGACGTCGCCGTGTCGGGCATTGAGCCGGATTCCGAGCAAAGCGCGATACGTCGGCGTCTTCAATACACGCCACAGCACGCGTTCGAGCCCGACGACGTCTTGTCGAATTGTGTCTCCGGGCACTTTCTGGCCGTCGTCCATTCCGGCCCCACTGTCCAAAAGGCGGTCGACCACCGCCTCGAGCGTCGCGACCTTGCCTCCGAACTGGTGCTGCAGAACCCCCCAGGTGACGCCGACTCGTTTCACGATCTGTGTCGTCGAGGCGCGGGCGAACCCATCCCCAGCGATGCACGCAATCGTGGCATCGATGACACGGCATCGCGACGCCCGGCTACGCTCAGAACGCAACTGCACCGGGCGGCGAGCCGAAGTGCTCATCGCATCGTCTCGCATTTTAGCTTGACAGGTGTCATTTTCATAATAATCGCGATGATGCAGACCGGTCAAGAGCCCCAATGTGTCAGAAGTCGATTCCTTCAATGACGCCACGCGGCGACACCGGCCTCGGCTTCGAAGCGGAGGCGAAGACCCGGTGGCTTCCGCGCTCGAGCCGGTGTCAGCCGATGGCACCCGCAGCGCGCAACTTCACGATCTCCTCCTCTGCGAAGCCGCTCTCGCGTAGGACCACGTCAGTGTCCGCTCCCAGCCAGGCGGGCGACGTTCCCGGCTCTCCCGGAGTCCGACTGAGGCGCGGCGTCGGCACCATCTCGGGCATCTCGCTCCCCTCCACGAAGGTGCCGCGGGCACGGTGATGCGGATGATCACGCGCCTCGGAGAACGTGAGAACCGGGGTGAAACAAGCGTCTGTGCCTTCGAGCACCTCGCACCATTCGTCTCTTGTTCGCCCCTTGAGGAGGTCCGTGAGCTTGTCGCGGACCTCGGGCCAATGGCTCTGGTCGTACTGGTCGGGCAAGTCCGCGGGATCGAGTCCGACCTTCTGGAGGAACAGCGTCCAGAAGTGCCCCTCGATCGGCGCCACGGTCACGTACTTCCCATCCTTCGTCTCATAAACGTTGTAGAAGGGGGCGCCGCCGTCGAACAGGTTCTCACCGAGCTTATCGGTGTGCATGCCAGACTGGTGCATGGCGTAGAACGGGACCGCGATCGACATGACCCCATCGATCATCGCCCCGTCGATCACTTGCCCCTTGCCCGACGTCTTGGCTTCGAGGAGCGCGCAAACGACGCCGTAGGCCAGGTGGAGTCCGCCGCCCGCGAAGTCGCCGAGGAGGTTCAGCAGCGGCACCGGGGGGCCGCCTCGCGGGCCGATCGCGCGAATTACACCCGTAATTGCTTCGTAATTCAGGGAGTGGCCGGCCGTCGTAGCGAGGGGTCCCTCCTGGCCCCACCCCGTGAGGCGGCCGTAGACGATAGCCGGATTCCGACCGAGGACCTGGTCGGGCCCGACCCCGAGGCGCTCGACCACACCGGGTCGAAAAGACTCGAGGAACACATCGGCGCCTTCCGCGAGCCGAAGGACGGTCTCGACCGCGTCGGGATTCTTCAAGTTTGCGGCGATTGATCGGCGCCCACGCTCCCAGAAATTGTGTGGCGCAGGTTGTGGTTCCGCGGGTACGTCCGAGAGCCGATCCACCCGGATCACCTCCGCGCCCATGTCCGCCAGCTTGAGCGACGCAAACGGTAGCGCGCCGATCCCCGCGAGTTCGATGACCCGCACCCCATTCAACGGACCGCCCATGATTTCGACCTCCCTCAGTTGAAGAGGTCTTCCGCTACCGAAGCCGGCGCCGGGCGTCGAGGCCTGCGCCCCTCAGGGTGCAACGGCGGCGGCTCGGACCCCACGTCTCGCGGCCACCCGAAGCGCCCACGCCCCGATCAATGCAGCCGACAAGACGGCCCCGACCACGCTCGTGCCGGCGTCGGGCAGAATCGTGAGGGCGAAGACCGCGAAGATCCACCAGCTCCCGACGAGGTGCAGCCGGTGCCAACCGCGCCCGAGTCGGCGCACTGCCGCATCGAACGAAGTTGCCGCCATGGCAAACGTGAACACGTACGCCATACCTCCGACGACCAGCGTCTCTACACCGACCCCGTCACGGAACTCCTGGACCGTTGCCGCCAGTGCGACGATCGCCAAGAGATGAATCGTCTGCGACCCGGCGAAGCCGACACCGAGATATCGCCGATTGCGGCGCAGCCACCTCGTCGTCGCATTGCGCGAGACCGCGAACGCCGAGGAGGCGGCGAAGGCGGCCGCGAAGAGGAGCATCGACACCCGTCCGGTGATCCGGATGACGAGGCGAATCCCCTCCTCCCCGATGCCGGCCGCTCCGAGCATCGCGACCGAAGCCAACGCCACCGACCCGATGATGCCATAGGCGACGACCGGTCCTTCCAAGCGCCCACCCATGGGCGCGGAGAATGGCGGCCCCCCCGTCGTTTGGCAAGCGCGCGATGCCCCCAGTGATTCGACGGTCGTGGGCGGACCCGTTGCTAGTCGGCGGCGTACCCGAGGCGCCGCGACAGGCTGTTCACTCGCTGCCGCAATCCAGCCGACAGGGCGTCCGCGAGGAGGCCTTCGGCGCCGCCAACGCGGTCCTTCCGGATGGCGTCCGTCTCCTAGATCTTCACATCGCCGCCCCCGCTGTCGTGACGGGCGAGGAACGCGCGCCCAGTCACTGCCGGATCCCAGGACAGCCCGAGAAACTCGAAGGCCGGCTGAATCTGGAACGGGGGCACGCTCGAACGGAAGCGGATCGGCTCGTCGGTCTTGCGTAGACGTAAGGGCGTGACGAGCGGCCCCAACGACCAAGCGGCCGCCAAAAGACCGCCGAGGAAGTCGTAGCGCGGATCTCGCGGATGGTTCGCGAGCGGCCGAAGCCGGGCAGCAGGACGGACTCCAACTCTTGCCAGTCGTCCTTCAGGTCCGTCTTCCTGCGCTGACGGTTGTTCTGTGGGCACTCGGCACCTAGCTTCGGGCAGATGTCGAGTGCCCGACGGAAAGTGTTGCTCTCGTGGAGTAGCGGCAAGGACAGCGCGTGGAGCCTCCACGTGCTGCGCCAGCAGCCCGATATCGAACTCGTCGGGCTGCTCACCACGGTCAACGTCACCCATGAGCGCGTGGCAATGCACGCGGTGCGACGAGATCTCCTCGCCACTCAGGCCGCAGCAGCGGGGCTTCCCCTCCAGGAGATCCCCATCCCGATCGGTTGCAGCAACGAGCAGTACGATGCGGCGATGGCATCCGCCCTCGATCGAGCGAAGGGAGCCGGCATCAAGGCCGTCGCCTTCGGGGATCTCTACCTCGAGGACATTCGGAAATACCGCGAGGAGCGCCTCGAGGGCACCGGGATCGAGCCGCTCTTCCCCCTGTGGGGCGAACCGACCGACGCTCTCATCCAGACGATGATCCGCGGCGGTCTACGCGCGCGGATCACCTGTGTCGACCCTCGCCAGATGCCCGAGGCCCTCTGTGGCTCGGAGATCGACGCCGCGTTCCTCGCGGCCCTCCCTGCCGGCGTGGATCCGTGCGGGGAGAACGGTGAGTTCCATAGCTTCGCGTTCGCCGGGCCGATGTTCGATCACGAGATCGACCTACGGGTCGGTGAGACCGTCACGCGCGACGGCTTCGTGTTCACCGACCTGCTTCCGACCGCCGCGTCGAACGAAGCCTAGACGTAATGCAGGATCGTGGGCACGTACTCGATGAAGTTGCCCCGCCCTCGAATGATCACCGTGTGCTCGGCAACGCCTGCGTCCCCGAACCCAACTTCGGCCTTCGCCCGGACGGTCGCGGCGATCCGGATGCTCAGCCAGAGCAGAATCAATCCCATGATGCCGGAGTAGAAGCCGGTGATCGGAATTGCCTCCATCGAAGTCCTCCTTGGGCGTCGGTTCATCGATCCATGAATGGGCCCTCGCAGCCATCACGCAGCGGGGCCGCTCTTCCAACTGCTGTCCAAAGGCGGTTTCCGATTGAACCCACCCGCCAGCGAACTCCGCACGGAGGTAGAAACGCCCGGAGGAGTCGTAGCGATGCTCACGATCTGTCTGAGCATTGCACCTGCCCGCGCCGCTGAAGAGGGCTCGGGAACGAGCGATGCATCCAGCTCCTGCGCGATCACGAAGGTCGCCGTGACGAAGTTCGGCATCTCCTTCGGCGCCTGCCACTTCTAGAAGAGCCCACCGTACGAACCGCGCGTGCGCCTCGAGTGCGACTCGGGCGAGGTCGTCGTCGCCGTATTTGAAGATGGCGTCCGTTGCTGCGCGCTCGAATTGAAGTAGGGATTCCCCCAGCGGGCGGCGCAGAATTCGCAGAGCCTGTGCCCGGTGCGCATTGACGTACGGAAGGACCCCAAGGCAGTTCGGTGACTCTCCCACTGCCCCGAGGTCGTACGCTCGTTCCGTGCGACATCGGCGGAGGATCCCATGCGTAATTCGCTCTACATCGCCCTTGGTCTGACTGTGGCCGCCGTCGCCGGCTGCAACCTACCCGAGGAAGTCTGGAAGACCGACGAGCTCCGGTTGACGGTCGTCGAGCGAGAGCCCGACCGCCTCGTGCTCGTCGCGGCGCCGAGCCTCCCAGCGAACTTCGTCGACGTGCATTACCGGGTGAACGGCGGTTCACAGCTGAACCTGCGCATGAGCATTGTCGGCCCGCGTTGGCGCTACCGCATCGAGGGGCTCTCCGCGGGAGACGTCGTCGACTACTTCGTCACTTACGAACGCAATGGTCCCGCCACCAACACCGCCTGGTTGCGGCATGTATTCGCGGCGAAGTGGTGCAGCCCGACGCCGGTTCCAACCGGCACGCCGGCCGCAACGCCAACGCCGGAACCCACGTCGACGGCTACACCGGCACCCACACCGGTAACCACGCCGGACAGCACACCGGCGCCGACGACGGCGCCCCCGGGTGGCGGCACCGCGCCCGAACCGTTGACCTTCACCGACTACGTCCATGGGGTCTCCTTCGCAGGAGGCCGCGCCACCCTCCGCGTTCGCCCGTTCACGCCGCTCGCCTCGTCCACTGCCACCTACAGCCTCGCGGGTGGCCCCGAGCAGTCCGTTCAGCTGACACGAGACGGCGACGAATGGACCGTCGAGTTCGACGCGGAGCCGGGACAGACGATCGAGTACTCCTTCTTCCTGCCGATCTCCGACGGAGCCAACACCTTGCACCTGCGATCCGCCACGCACAACGCGGTCGTCGGCAACGGTTCTGAAGAGCGACCGGGGCCGTTGTTGGTGGATACGGCGGGCCGATTCCGCGACCGCCACGAGAACGAACTTCGGTTCGAGCCGTTCATCGCCGGCTACTTCGAAGCGAGCACGTTTGCGGTGCTTCTCCTCGATTTCGGAGACGCCCTCGACGTGACGGTTGCCGTCGCCGACGAGGCCGAGTTCGTCGACATCAAGCTCTTCGATCAGAACCCCTCACGCCCCCACGAACGGTCTCGCGAGGTGCGCGCCGACTACCGCGTCGCCGCGCGGATGCTGGCGTACGACGACCCACAAACGGGTGTGCGGACCTGGCACTGGCGGCAAGAGCGAAACGAGGTGCTCGATCGCGACCTCGCTCCGGGCGAGCTCGTCGATCTCGAGTTCACGATTCGCCGCGTGCAGAGCCAACCGGTGCACAGCGGCAGCAACGGGCAGTACTACACGGCCATCTTCCGACACCGGATGGGCGAACGCGGGCTCACCGAAGTCGTCGATCTTGCGTTCTCGCGGCCCGGCGACGCGACGTCCGTCTACGTCATTTCAGAGCCGCAATGGGCGTTCGCCCAGGCCGCGCGAAACCTGGACCACGACGGTCTTGTGACCTTCCTGCGCGGAAAGCAGCTCTTTGACCGCGACCTCGAGGCAGAAGCCGCCCCCGAACTCGGCCCGCGGTACGACGCCGCCTCTTGTGCCGAGTGTCACGTGAGAGATGGCTCTGCCGCCCCCCCGGAGAACCCAGCCGACGAGCGCGCCGGTTTGACCGTAGGCGTGCGGAGGACCGGCGCGCCGCACTCGGCGTATGGCTCGCAACTGCAACGACGAAGTATCCCGGGTTCCACACGCGAAGGTCGGCTCGCGGTCACGTGGACGTCGGCTCCGGGGGCCCTCGCGGACGGAACGCCCTACGAGTTGGTGTCGCCTTCGGCGCAACTCCTCGATCTCGCGTTCGGCCCCGCCGACGTCACGGCGCTCCGTGTCGCGCCTCGGCTCGTCGGCCTCGGGCTTCTCGAAGCCGTACCGGATTCGGTGCTCGCGCAGATGGCAGACCAGAACGACGGGAACGGCGATGGCATCTCAGGCCGCGCTCGCATCGTCATCGACGACGTCACGGGCGAGACGGCGCTGGGTCGCTTCGGATGGAAAGCCGGGGCCGCTAGCCTCCGGGGACAGGTTGCCCGCGCGTACCTACGAGACATGGGCGTCACGACACCGGTCTTCGCCGTCGACGACGAGACCCCTGCGGCCCCGGCGCCGCTCGGATCGATCGAACTGAGCGACGCGGACCTCACCGACGTGACCACCTACGTTGGCACCTTGGGTGTCCCCATGCGGCTGGACACCGACGACCCCGAGGTGGAACTTGGCTTCGAGACCTTCCTCGAGGCCGGCTGTGCAGCATGCCACACGCCGACGCTCCTGACCGCAGCCAACGGCCCTCATCCAGCCTTGCGCAGCCAGGTCATCCATCCGTTCACGGACCTCTTGCTGCACGACATGGGCGAGGGCCTCGCCGAGCCCGACCCTGCGATTGGGCGGGAGTGGCGAACGGCTCCGTTGTGGGGGATCGGACGAACCTCTGCCGTCGCCGGCCACACGCGCTTCCTACACGACGGCCGCGCCCGGAACCTCTTGGAGGCCATTCTCTGGCACGGCGGCGAGGCCGCTGCGGCCCGCAACCATGTCGCCGCACTCGATGCCGAGCGTCGCGCCGCCCTGCTTCGGTTCCTGGGCTCCCTCTGACCCGACATAAGTTTCTGGTCGCCTCTCCCGGTGATCCCTCAGACGAGACGACCCTGTGCCGACAACGACACCACATCCGTTCCGAGGGCGGACAGCCATCCGCTGCGTTCTCGCGACGGGTTGCGGCCCTGGGCGGAAGCGGCCTCGCTCCGTGTGTCCGCATTCGAGACGCCGGCCCAGAGCCCGATGTATCCGGTCGTCGGACCGGCCGGGAACCTGTGGCTCGGTACGAAGGAGATCGCCTTGGGAACCCGACCCGCACCGGATTCGAAACGAGCATCATTCCGGATACGCCCCTGGTCGGTCCGGGCCGAAGCACCTGGTTCGGAAATGCCAACCCGTCGGGAACCGTGATCGTACGCGCGAGCGGCGACCTCTCCGGCGAACCCACGATTGCCCTCCTCGATACCGAGATTCTGAATCCGTCTGCGCCCGCGCGCGGGCCGGGCAACACGGTGTGGTTCGGCAATCTCACGCCCGGAGTCGTGAACGACGCCGTCGTGCGCCTCGTGCGGAATTGATCCGCGGGCGAAGCCGGTCTGCAACCGACGCTTTACCCGCGCGACATTGAACGCCTCGCGCCCTTTGGGAACGGTCGCAATCCCGCGTAGAAGCATCGGCACGCAATTTGGATTACACCGATTGCATGACACCGCAGGCAATGGTCACTGGCATCCTCTTCATGGCCATGGGCGTGAGCGCGCTCGTCCGCCCGGAAGCCGTCGTCGCCTTCTTCGGCGCAAGGGTCGAAACGGCGGACTACCGCAACGAGATCCGCGCAGTGTACGGCGGATTCGGAGTCTGTCTCGGAACGCTGCTTCTCCTCGCCGACCCCGTCTTCGGGGCATGGAGCTCCGGTATCTACCTGACCGCCGGGGTCGCGCTGTTCGGCATGGCGGCGGGGCGGATCGTGTCGTTCGCCGTCGAGCGCACGGGCTTCTGGCCCGCATTCTTCTGCGTCGTCGAACTCGTCGGAGCCGGGGTTCTTTACTCCGCGGTGCACTAGCGTGCGAGCGCGCGAGGTCCTCGACCGTTCCGTCACACCCGACGGCGAGCCACTCGAGCTCGCCGTCGAGGGCGGCCACCATGTACTGCGCGTTGCCGGCAGGACACTCATGTCGAGTGCGATGCACGGATCCGAGCAGGAGATGGCGCGTGTCGCCCGTGCGAAGCTGGGCGCGCGCCCGTCGTACCGGGTCCTCATCGGGGGGCTCGGGATGGGGTTCACGTGCCGTGCGGCGCTCGAAGTGTTCGGGGACGACTCGTACATCACGGTTGCCGAGTTGCTCCCGGCCCTGATCGGCTACAATCAGGGCGTGCTGGGCCCTCTCGCGAACCACCCCCTCCGGGACCCGCGGGTGGAGTTGTTCGAGGGCGACGTCCGCGAGCAGCTCGACACGGGTCGCTGGGACGCGGTCCTGATCGACGTCGACAATGGGCCGGATGCCTTCACGGCTCGCGGCAACGCTGCCCTCTACGGACCCGCGGGCGCGTCGAAGATGGCGGGTGCGCTGTCCCCGGGAGGCGTGCTCGTGATCTGGTCTGCCGCCCCGAGCCCTGCGTTCGAGAAGTCACTCTCGAAATGCGGCCTGTCGACGGAGTCGCGCAGCGTCTTTGCACGCGGGAACGTGCAGAAGGGCCCTCGGCACACGCTGGTCATTGGGAGCGCGCCTTCGGCCCGGGCGCCGCGCAGACCGAGCGCCCGCTATCGGCGGGACTGACAGACCACCACAGTGAAGCCCGCGCTATCGCACTCGACATCCACCGGCCAAGACCCACCACCGTTGTGTCCACCGTCTACGAAGTCCGAGCCCCCCTCCACAGTGATGAACTCTTCGGTCCCTCCGGCATAGAACGCGTTCACGACCCGAAGGCCCTGCCACCGCGAGACAATGAGGACGCCGGCGTCACAGTGACCAAGAGCGACCGCAAAGAGTGCGTCTGGTCCCTCGCACGGCTCCGCCCGAGTCGGGCGACGCGCGATTCATACCCATCGCTACGAAAAGCAGGTGCCGGGCCATCATGTGCAGGTAGACGTTACGTTTTTGACCCTGAAGAGGAAGCGGGGGAAGCCTGTGGGGCGCTTCCAATACACCGCGATCGACGACGCGACCCGCATTCGTGCGCTCAAGGACTACACCCGCCACACCCAGCAGAACGCGATCGCCTTCATGGGCTACGTCGTCGAGAAGTTTCCGTTTCGCATCAACATGGTGCGCACCGATCGCGGACAGGAGTTCCAGGGGCTGTTTCACTGGCACCTGGCGGATCGCGGAATTGAGCACGCCTACATCAAGCCACGCACGCCCCAACTCAATGGCAAGATCGAACGCTCACACCGAACCGACAAGCAAGAATTCTATCAGCTGCTTACGTACAAAGACGACGTCGATCTCGAAAACAAGCTCGAGGAGTGGGAGAACTTCTACAACTACCACCGACCGCGCGGCGCATTCCGCGGCGCAACGCCCTACGAAGCGGTTCGAGAGAAGCTACGCAGCAACAAAGCAAAAGTGTCTCACGCTACTTGACACATCACACTCTCGCGTTCGATGGCAGGACAGCGGCCGATGTCCTGGGCCGGAAGCAGAGGTGGGCGCCATTCGGTTCCGCGACGATGGCAGCGCGGCAATCCTCATCCAGCGAGATCACGCGATAGCCGCCGTAGACCGGTCCGAAGAAGCTCACCTTCAGACTCGCCACCGCGGGATCTCCCTGCGGGTAAGCCCGACCAACCGCTTCGCGCCACTCTTGGCCCGGCGGATCATACCCCCGGTTCACGACGCGAATGCCGCCGTCGCGAGTGCCGCGGTGAACATCGTTCGGATGTCGTTGCGAGAGAGAGAGCCATGCTCGACACGTCCTCTGGAGTCACCCCACAGCTACGCCCTCTCGACCAGCTGGCAAGGGTGCACTCTCTGCATTTCGGTACTTTCACAGAGGCATAGATCCTCTAGCTAGCTTCCATGGGAAAGGACGGCGCGATGATTCTGGTGGGCCACGGGAGCCGGCACCCCGGGACCAACGCGCAGCTCGAAGAGCTCGGAGCCTCCTCGTCGAGCATCGTCCGGACTGGTCGATTCGCTGCGCCCGCCTCGGAATCTGCGCCCCGCACGTGCCCCTAAGTCGGTGATCCGTGCGTTCGCGACGGGCATACTCGGCGTCGGCTCGCCGGATCAGTTTGATCCACTCTTCGGGCGCTGAATCTGCAATCCAGCTCAGATTCGCGTGTCCGGCGCGCGCATACTCGAGCGCGGGCTCAAGCGCTCGAGGCCGGGGTATGCAGAATACGCAGAACGCACCTCCGCGCTCTTCCCCCGACCACCATGCTCGCGGGAGCCCGACTCCAACCCGTAGCGCGGACCGTCGCGGCGCCGGTCCTCTTCGAGTTGGATCCGCCTTACTCGTCCAACTCGGTCGTCAAGATGGACATTTTTTTCCTTGGCGAACCATTCAAAGCGTCTATTCATTGGAAACGTGGAGTCTCCGATGACGAAGACAGCGACGTACGACAGCCCGGCGACCCGATCTACGGTCGGGCAACGCCTCGCGGAACGCGGCTGGGTTCCCGACGCGATGATTCGCGCGGCCATCCGCCGACTGCTCCATACGCGACTCGCGGACGAATACGGTGCGGGAGGCGACGGTCTCCAGCGTCGCCAGGTGGAGTTCCATCGTTCGCTGGCTGTCGGACCGATTGCCGTTGCGACCGAGCGCGCGAACGCCCAGCACTATGAGGTCCCCGCAGCCTTCTACAGCGAGGTCCTCGGAGACCGACGCAAGTACAGCTCCGGGTATTGGCCAGACGGGGTGGCAGACCTCACCGCGGCAGAGGAGGCGATGCTCGCCCTCACTTGCCAGCGTGCAGGGATCGAAGACGGCATGGACGTGTTCGACCTCGGCTGCGGCTGGGGCGCGCTTACCCTCTGGATTGCCGAGAAGTATCCTAATGTAACCGTTGTCGCGCTCTCGAACTCGCGCAGCCAGCGGGAATCAATCGAAGCCACCGCCGCGGAGCGGGGGCTTCGTTCCGTCCGCGTCGAAACGGCCGACATCAACTCATTCGACACCGAGCTGCGTTTCGACCGGGTCGTCTCAGTCGAAATGTTCGAGCACATGCGAAATTGGGACGCGCTACTGGCGCGCGTCGCCATGTGGCTTCGCCCCGACGGCCGCGCACTCGTGCACACCTTCTGCCACCGAGAGCTCGCGTATCCGTACGAGACCGAGCGAGACGACGATTGGATGGGACGCTTCTTCTTTACCGGCGGGATCATGCCCAGCGTGGACACGCTCCCTTCGTTCGACCACGACCTCGTGACGCAGGATCAGTGGCGCGTGAGCGGCATGCACTACGCCGATACCGCCCGCGCCTGGCTCGACAATCTCGACCACCGGCGAGACCGGATCCTGCCGATCCTCGAGCAGTGCTACGGCGCGGATCAGGGCTCCGTCTGGCACGGCCGGTGGCGACTCTTCTTCATGGCCTGCGAAGAGCTGTTTCGATTCCGCGGCGGTGAAGAGTGGTTCGTCTCGCACACCCTGCTAGGCCACCGCACCCGATGAGATCGACGGTCGAGGACCTCACGTGAAGATCGCCATCATCGGGACGGGGATCTCGGGCCTCACCGTCGCCCGTGGCCTGGCGGAACATCACGATCTTCACGTTTTCGAGGCCGACGATCGGATCGGCGGACACACCCATACCACCCAAGTTCGGACAGCCGAGGGGACGCTTCCCGTCGACACGGGCTTCATAGTCTTCAACGAGCGCACCTACCCGAACTTCTGCAAGCTCCTCGACGAACTCGATGTCCCCTCGCGCGAGACGAACATGAGCTTCTCGCTGAGCTGTCGACAGAGCGGGCTCGAATGGTCTGGCGACACAATCAATTCGCTGTTCGCGCAGCGTCGCAACCTTTTGCGACCCTCCTTTCTCGCGATGCTACGCGACGTCCTGCGCTTCAACCGGGAGGGCCGACGGTTTCTCGAAGACCATCGCGATCTCACACTCGGAGAGTACCTCTTGTCGTCGGGGTACTCCGAGAGCTTCGTGCATCAGTTTCTCCTGCCGCTCGGTGCCGCCATCTGGTCGACGCCGGCAGAGGAGATGAAGCGTTTCCCGGCCCACTCCTTCATTCGCTTCTTCGAGAACCACGGCTTTCTCGACCTGGTCGGACGGCCAAAATGGCGAACGATCCGGGGCGGCTCCCAAGAGTACGTGCGGCCGCTCACCCGCAGCTTCGCCGACCGCATCCGGACCCGGTGTCCCGTGCTACGCGTCGTGCGATTGCCGGGACACGTTCGGCTCGAATTCGACGGCACCCCGGCGGAGATCTTCGACGAGGTCGTATTCGCGATCCACAGCGATCAAGCGCTCACCCTGCTGGCGGACCCAAGTCGTTCGGAGCGACAAATCCTCGGAGCCCTGCCCTACCAGCGAAACCTCGCCGTCCTGCACACCGACGAACGCGCCCTGCCGCGAAACCAACGTGCATGGGCGAGCTGGAATTACCTCGTGCCACCCGACCGCTCCCGACCAGTGGCCCTCACCTACTGGATGAACCGGCTCCAGGGCCTGCAGTCGAACGAACAGATCTGCGTCACCTTGAACCCGACGTTCAAAATCCGCCCGGAGCGGATCCAGCGCGAGATCCACTACCAACATCCGCTGTTCACGCGGGCCGGGATCGCTGCACAGAAGCAGAAGGCGGAGATCAGCGGGGTGAATCGTACGCATTACTGCGGAGCCTACTGGCGCCACGGATTTCACGAAGACGGGGTCGTGAGCGCGATCGCCGTACTCGACGACATCGAGCACGCCAGCCAGATCTCCCGCTTCGCGAGTTGAGGCTGTGACGATGGGCGCAACGGCGAGCTGTCTGTACGAGGGCTGGATTGGCCATCGGCGCCTCGAGCCGGTCGAGCATCGGTTTCGGTACCGGATCTTTCTCGCCTACCTCGATCTCGAGGAGATACCGGAGCTGTTCGCTCTTCGATGGTGTTGGGGGGTCGAACGTCGAGCGCTGGCTTCGTTTCATCGAGCCGATCACTACGGCGACCCCGCCGTGCCTCTGGACGTTGAGATCCGCCGCCTCGTCCGCGAGAAGACCGAACGCGAGTTGACGGGCCCCATCCGAATTCTCACCCACCTGCGCTACTTCGGGTACTGCTTCAATCCCGTTAGCTTCTACTACTGCTTCGATCCTTCCGGTCGTGAAGTCGAGTGCGTCGTCGCCGAGGTCCACAATACCCCGTGGGGAGAACGCCACTGCTACGTGCTGGACGTCGACGACGGCGAGCACCGCGGCTCGAGCTGGCTCTTTCGCTTCGCCAAAAGCTTCCATGTCTCCCCGTTCCTGGGAATGGACCACGAATACGAGTGGTTCCTCGGCGAGCCTGCCCAGAACATCACGAGCCATATGAAGAATCGCCGCGACGGCGCGGTCGTCTTCGACGCGACGATGGCACTCGATCGTCGAGAGATCACCACCGGGACGCTCGCGAGGATGCTCGTTCGATATCCGCTCATGACCTGCCAGGTGGTAGGAGCGATCTATCTTGAAGCGCTGAGGTTGAAGCTCAAAAGGGCACCCTTCTTCGATCACCCGACAAACGCATGGAGCCTTTGGAGGAAACGATGAACCCGGCCACCCCGCAGCGAACAGAGACGCTTTCCCGACATCCGTCGACCGTCCTGGGGATTCCATCGAAGTGGGCGAGAAGCCTCGTCCTCCGGCAACTCCGCGAGCTCCAGCAAGGGTGCCTGACGATCGAGGACAGCCAGGGGACCCACGAATTTCGTGGAGCGGGACTGGCGCCGAATGCAAGCGTGCGGGTCTACGACGACGCGTTCTACCGCGCCCTCGGGCTCCACGGTTCGCTCGGGGCAGCCGAGTCCTACATGCGCGGCGAGTGGCACAGCCCCGACTTGACCGCACTCATTCGACTGATGTTGGTGAACCGGGACGCCTGGAAAGACATCGAGCCGGCGGGCACCGGACTCCGAGCGCCGCTGAACCGGTTCCTTCATTTCTTGCGGCGCAACACCCTCGTGGGCGCTCGCAGAAATATTGTCGCGCACTACGATCTCGGAACCGAGTTCTTCGAGCTCTTCTTGGATCCGACACTCAGCTACTCGTGCGGTATCTTCGAGCAGCCCGAAGCAACACTCGAAGAGGCCAGCGTCTCTAAGATCGATCGGGCGTGTCGCAAGCTCGGCCTACGCCCCGACCATCAGCTCCTCGAGATCGGTACCGGATGGGGAGCGCTGGCAGTCCACGCCGCTCGCGAGTACGGCTGCCGCGTCGTGACCACCACCCTGTCCCACGAACAACATGAACGGGCCTGCCGCCGCGTGCAGGAGCAAGGGCTCGCAGATCGCGTGCAGGTCCTCTGCCGCGACTACCGCTCGCTCGAAGGTACCTTCGACCGTGTCGTGTCGATCGAGATGCTGGAGGCGGTGGGCGCCGAATACTACGACGCCTTCTTCGAGCAGGTCGACTCTCTCCTCACGCCCGATGGGATGGCCCTCCTCCAGGTGATTACCATTCAGGACCAAGCGTTCGATCGTGCGAAAGAAACCGTCGACTTCATCAAGCGGTACATCTTTCCGGGAAGTTGCATCCCCTCGGTCTCGGCGTTGCTGCAATCCGCGACGCGCGCCAGCTCGATGAAGCTCGTGCACCTCGAGGACCTGACACCGCATTACGCCGAAACATTGCGCCGCTGGCGTTCCAGCTTTCTCGACAACCTGGACGACGTGCGCCAGCTCGGTTTCTCCGAAGAGTTCATCCGAATGTGGGAGTTCTACCTCTGCTACTGCGAGGGCGGCTTCGAGGAACGCTACATAGGGGACGTTCAACTGATGATGGCGAGGCCAGAGAACCGTAGTATTCCGATTCTTCCTCCTCTGTCCTGACGGCCCTGCTGGCCGATTCGCGCATCGGATGTGTTAAGGCCCCCAATCACAAAGTGATTACCATTCGACGCATTTTACTTGGCTCCACACATTCCAAACTCGAAGTCGGCTGACTTCCCACACGTCTCGACCGCTCTTGCTGTCAGGGAGCCGCTGATACGGCATTGTTCCGCAAGACCTTGCCGGCTCGCTCGCCGGTCAGCTCCCCCTCGGACACGATCACATTCCCGTTGCAGATCGTCGCACGGTATCCCTGCGCCTTCTGAATCAATCGTGGCACGTCACCTGGGAAGTCGGTCACCAACGTGGGTTGTCCCTCCACAACGCGATCAATGTCGATTACGTTGACATCGGCTCGCATTCCGACCGCCAGCGTGCCGCGATCGCCAAAGCCCAGGATGCGGGCCTGTGCGCTCGTCAGCAGGCGAATCGCCTCGGCCAGAGTGAAGGTGCCCTTCTCGCGATGCCAATGCGCAAGAAAAAAAGTCGGCCAGCCGGCATCGATGATCTGGGTGAGGTGCGCGCCCGCATCGCCGAGGCTCGGCAATACCCATTCGTTCTGGAGGAACTCTTCCACCGCCGCGTAGTCATGATTGAAGAAGCGGACGTGAAAGAGTGCCTCCCCATCACTCTCAAGCATCATGCGCAGCCAGGTTTCGGCCGGATGCTCCCCCGCGGCCTTGGCGAGCTCGGGAAGACTCTCGCCCTGGCTCTTGTCGTAAATCGGCGATTCCCCATCGCCCAGCCAGAAGAAGTTGGGCGCAAAGAACGCGACGCCCTTTGACTGCTTGGCTTGCTCGACCAGCGTTGCGCGAGACGCCTCGTCTCGAATGGTGGCGAGTCGAGCTGGGAAGTCGAGCTTGAGGAGTGCGCGCCATGCCGGCGTCATGGACCCTGGAATGAACTCGTCGGGCGGCATGACCGTGATGTTGGTCTTGAGACCGGACAAGAATCCGCCCGCACGCGGCAAAGTCAGGGCCGTGACGTCGAGTCCTTCGGCTCGCATCCCCTCTACATAATGCGCATAGGCACTCGCCTTGCCATCTGGGCCGGGAATATGGGGCGCTGTGAAGATGGTCCGGCTCTGGGCCGCCAGTGCTTGTTGGCGGAGGATCTCCATTTCGGATTCGAATCGCGTGTACTCGAGAACGTTCTGCACCAGGCCGTTGTTCTCACCGACCGCCTTGGCGATGGCGACCATCTCTTCGGTCTTGGCGAAGGTGCCGGGGATGCTTCGGCCGTCGGGCATGCGGTGGGCCAACAGCCGGCTACTCGAGAATCCAATCGCACCCTCTGCGACCGATTTTCCGGCCAACGCCGCCATCTGCCCGATCTCGTCTTGTGTCGGTTCCTCGTCGACGCCACGTTCGCCCATGACGTACGTCCGGATCGCACAATGGCCCACCATGCCGGCTACGTTGATGGCCGGAGCGAGCGTTTCGAGCGAGTCGAGATACTCGCCGTAGCTTTCCCAATTCCAGGGCAATCCCTTGAGGATGGTTTCGCTCGGGATGTCCTCCACCGATTCCATCATGCCTGCGAGCACTTCTCGATCTTCCGGCTTGCAGGGCGCAAACGTCACACCGCAGTTGCCGAGCAGCGCCGTCGTCACACCGTGCCAGACGACAGGCGTAAGTGCCGGATCCCATCCCACCTGCGCGTCGAGATGCGTGTGAAGGTCGACGAAGCCCGGCGTCACCGCATGGCCCTCGGCATCAATCTCGCGTGCCCCCTTACCGTCGACGACCCCGATCGCCACGATCGTGTCACCGTTGATGGCGACATCTCCAATGAAGGGCTCGGCGCCCGTTCCGTCTACAATGAGGCCTCGGCGAATGATGAGATCGTAAGTCATGATATTGCCCCTTAGGCTTTCTACATTTGTCATAGCTGAACCCGAACAGGCCGCCATCGACGGCGGGGAGGGGCACGCCGACGAGATACGCATCGCCTCTGCAAACGAACCGTTGTTCCCCCCCCCCCCGAACCGCCCTTTCGGGGTGAGCAAGCGGAGAAAGCCAAGCGAAAGTAGGCGACCCCGACGGGATTTGAAACCGAAGTGAAGTCCGGAAACACAACGGTTTTTCAGATCGCTCTCCGGCAGAACCGCGCAAAATTGGGCAGATTTTCTTCCCTACTCACACCGGGGGTGAGTGCAGTTGCGCGGTGACGACGCCTGCGCCACCGCTGACTCACCGACATCCATCTCACCGGCCACGCGCACGCCACCTCACACCACCACGCTCATCAACACGCCATCTGCCCCGCGTTCGTCTCGACATGAACCCAATGCACCTGGTCGATGTTGATCAGCCGCCACGATGCGTCGTGACGCATCACGAGGCCGTTCTCGTCGGGCACCGAGTCGCGCTCTCCACGAGAAGGACAACCGCAGGCGTGCTCGGGGCGATCAACTTCGACATGGACGATCGCCACGACCTCCTGAGAAGCGTTGCGAGACTCGTTCACCGCTGACCTGACTCAGTGTATTGGTCGACCTCGAACGGCCAGGGCGGCACCCAGTTGAAGACTCCCGCCATCGATGAGATCCCGACCTCATGCGCGAGGACCTCCAGCGGCAATCCAGCTTCGGCAAGCTCATCGGCACCAGCGTGGTCCGTACGGATCCCGGTCTCCGAGAGATCGAGGTCCGGTACGAAGCCCAGCCCGAGTTCACCAACAGGATCGGCACCATCGCCGGTGGCATGCTCTCGGCGATGCTCGACTCATCAACCGGACTCGCCGCCCTCGCCGTCCTCCCCGAGGGCACGTTTGTCATGCATACTTCTCTCCAGGTCGAGTATCTGAAGCCAGCGTCGCCCGGCGTGCTCACGGCGACGGCACGGGCTCTGGAGCAGACCGACCGGGACGTTCAGACGGAGAGCGAACTGCACG